>CAZMCI010000006.1:0-30934 GCA_964564905.1 Hadarchaeota archaeon (SeqCode)
TCGCGATCGGGCTGCTGGCGGACAAAGAGCCGGAAGTCCGGTTTGCGGGCGGTCCGGTGGAAGAGCGGGAGGTGCTGGAGTGGCTTCGGGAAAAACTGAAGGACTGCGAGCTGCTGGTGACGTGGTACGGATCCGGTTTTGATGTCCCCTTTCTGTTGAGCAGGGCCCTCCTCCACAAAGTGGATCTCACCAAGCTTGTCGAGCTACGGATGCTTGACCTCTGTGAGTGGTCCCGCGCGCATCTCCTTCTCTCCAGCTACAAGTTGAGCTCGGTTGCGAGGTTTCTCGGGGTCAGCATTCCCACCAATTTTCATGGAGGTGACGTTCCCACATTGTTCAAGCTGGCCGAGCGCGGAGACCTCAGGGCGCGGGAACTCATCGTGGACCACTGCAAGGAGGATCTCATCCTGCTCAAACGCGTCCACGAGAAGTTAAAGCCACAGGTGGAGCGTTCACAGTGGGGATTGCCACAGAGGAGCTCAACAGAAGAATAAGGATTTTGGAATCGCACATGGAGAAAGGGGAAAAATTACGTCAGCTAGAGGCCGAAGCGAATGCGTGCAAGCGTTGTAGACTGCATAGAACCCGAACGAACGTTGTGTTTGGGTCAGGACCGGCAGACGCGGAGATATTGCTGGTCGGGGAGGCTCCCGGTTTCACGGAGGACCAAACAAAAGTTCCGTTCAGCGGAGCTGCTGGCAACCAACTGAATGAACTTTTACGCGAGGCAGGGCTGAAAAGGGAGGGGGTGCGCATTACCAATGTGGTCCTCTGCAGACCGCCCCAGAACCGAGACCCTCTGCCGGATGAAATCGAAGCATGTAGGCGTTTTCTCGAGGGCCATATATCTATAATCAGACCAAAACTTGTCGTTGCCCTCGGCCGGATAGCTGCCGGAGAGTTGCTTGGTAGGGGTGTTACAATGAGCAGAGAGCACGGCACGCTTTTCGGCTGCACTTATGCAGGCGTAAAGTTCGAACTCTTTCTCACCTATCATCCCGCCGCTGCCCTCTACGGAGCAGGGACTAAGGCCAAGTTGCAGGAGGACTTTAGAAAACTCGGAGAAATAGTGAACTACCCCCAGCTTTCGCTGGAGAGTTCCCGCCGGCAGGGTTAAAAAAGTTCAGCATCAGTTAACCATAAATTTAAAGACGTGTTTTAGTCAGTGGAGTTGGATTTACATGCCGATGACGATCGCGGAGAAGATTTTGGCGAGAGCCTCTGGACGTGACCAAGTCTCTCCGGGGGAGATAGTCGAGGCAAGGGTTGACATCGCCATGGCGCACGACCTCACAGCTCCCCTTGCGATAGAGGTCCTCGAACAGATGGGAGTGAAGAAGATCTGGGATCCCTCCAAGGTGGTGATAGTGCTTGATCACCAGGCTCCGCCCACCACCATCGAGATGGCCAGAGACCATGCGATGCTGCGTAAATTTGTGTCTGAGCACGAGATACCCAACTTTTACGATGTCCACCAGGGCATATGCCACGAGGTTCTCCCGGAGGGAGGATTTGCCCTTCCCGGACGTCTGGTGGTGGGAGCGGATTCGCATACATGTACCTACGGTGCTCTGGGATGCTTTGCTACAGGGGTGGGATCCACGGATATGGCAGCCGTGCTCGCGACGGGAAAACTGTGGTTCAGGGTTCCCGAGAGCATGCTCTTCAAGCTCCACGGCAAGCTGGGTGACAGGGTTGCCCCCAAAGATCTCATCCTTCACATAATCGGAGATGTGAGCGCGGACGGAGCCACTTACAGAGCGGTGGAGTTCAGCGGAGATGGCATCAAAAACATAAGCGTTGCGGGCCGAATGACCATGTGCAACATGGGGGTGGAGATGGGCGCCAAGACTGCCATGGTTCCGCCCGATGAGCTGACCAGGGAGTACCTGAAGGGCAGGACTGAGGTGAAATACGAGGAAGTGTGCAGCGATCCCGGGGCCGAGTATGTGGACGAGCGTGCTTACGATCTATCCGGGATCGAGCCCCAGGTCGCGTGTCCCCACAGGGTGGACCGCGTACGTCCTGTCAGGGAGGTTCAGGGAGTGGAGGTGGATCAGGCCTTTCTGGGGAGCTGTACCAACGGCAGACTGGAGGATCTCGTTGAAGCCGCGAGGATCCTGAAGGGCAGAAAGGTGGCAAGGGGAGTCCGCATGATCGTGTCGCCCGCGTCCCGGGAGGTTCAGCTTGAGGCGCTGAAATCCGGCGTTCTCCAGATTCTGGTCGAGGCGGGGGCGGTGGTCGAGTCTCCTTCGTGTGCCGCGTGCATGGGATGTCACATTGGAGTCTTGGGTCCGGGGGAGGTCTCCATATCCGCGTCCAATCGAAACTTCAAGGGAAGGCAGGGCAGTCCGGAGGGAGAAGTGTACTTGGGCTCTCCCGCAACGGTGGCAGCTTCGGCATTGAGAGGTGAGATAACCGATCCGAGGGATGTTTGATGGCGAAGGCGTGGGTTTTTGGCGACGATGTCAGCACGGACGACATAATTGCAGGACGCTATCTGATCCATCACGATCCGCGTGAGCTCGGCAAACACGCGATGGAGAACATAGATCCGATGTTTGCAAAAAAGGTGAACAGGGGAGATGTCATCATTGGCGGAAGAAATTTCGGATGCGGTTCCAGCCGTGAACAGGCTCCGATCACCCTGAAAGCGGCAGGGGTGTCGGCCGTAGTCGCCGAGTCCTTTGCCCGAATTTTTTATCGGAACGCGATAAACCAAGGTCTTCCGGTGATAGCATGTCCGGGCGTGAGGGAAAAGTTCAAGTCCTCGGACGAGGTGGAGGTCGATCTGAGGAAAGGCACCGTCCGCAACCTCACGACCGGGGAGGTGTTCAAAGCAGAACCGTTCCCGGATTTCATCATGGAGATCCTGAATGCGGGCGGTCTGGTTCCATACCTCAAACGGAAGGGTAAATGAATCACAGAAAAACGAATAATAAGGAAAAGATGAGTAGGTAAGGTGCGCTCGTGGAAAACAAACCCGATTTTGAAAGGATGGAGAAAGACAGGCGTGAGTACCTCTCGAGGATAAGAAAGCTCTCCTCGGTGGAATTCGACCCGGAAAAATGGGAGGAGCTCAGAAAACTCGTGTACAAGACGATTCCGCTGGATGTGGACGTTGTCATCGACGATACCACCCTCAGGGAAGGAGTCCAGATGGCCGGGATAGCCTGTCCCCATCCCTCGGACTCGTGCAAGATAGCCCGCATGCTTCACGAGATCGGAGTCGAGCGGATCGAGGTCCTGACCTACACGAAGTCGGACCAGGAAGCCGTGAAGCGCATGCAGGACGAGAACCTCGGGGACATGCTGGCAGCTTGGTCCAGGGCTGCGAAGCCGGACATCGACCTGGCGCTGAAGCTCGACTTTAAACAGATAGGGATTTCCCACCCGGTCTCCTACATTCATTTCGAAAAGTGGGTCGACAGGTCTCTCGAGGATCTCTTCGCCAGGGTCACAGAGGCCGTGGAGTACGCCAAGGAGCACGGCCTGACGGTCTTCGTGCACGGAGAGGACAGCACGCGTGCGGATTGGGAGTTCGAGCGAGCGTTCATAAACACGGTTGCGGATGCGGGTGCGAGCGTCTACAGGATCTGCGATACCGTGGGGTGCGGCTCCTCTGACCCCAAGGCCCCGCTGCCCCAGGGGATACCGGAGAAGGTAAGGCGGATCAGGGAGGAGACGAGGATCCCCGCGGTGGAGATGCACGCCCACGACGACCTGGGAAACGCTGTGGAGAACACGATGGCGGCGATAAGGGCGGCCTCCGGGCTCTACGACAAGGTGTATGCGAGCACCACGTTTCTCGGGATAGGCGACCGTGCGGGAGGTGCCGAGACCGAGAAGATCATCATGAACTGCTACATCCACCACGGGATCGACAAGTGGAATCTGGGGACCCTCCGCGAGCTTGCCACCTTCATCTCTTCCTCGACCAATTATCCGCTCCCGGTGAACAAGGCCATAGTGGGCGATGCCGCGTTTGCGCACGAGTCCGGGATACACGTCCACGGGGTGAGCACGCTGCCGCTCACCTACGAGCCGTTTCCGCCGGAGCTGGTCGGGCACGGGAGGACGATCGTGATCGGAAAACGCTCTGGAAAGCACGGGGTGAAGCTGAAGCTGGAGGAGATCCTGAAAAAGAGCGTTGATGAGAACGATCCGAGGCTGGCACAGCTCGTGGACGTGATCAAGAAGAAATTCGTCGAGGGAAGGAGAAGGTACCCCATGGGCGAGGACGAGCTCAAGCAGCTGGCGCGCAAAGTAGGTTTCTACGAGGTTTAGGTTTCGGTTTGGGGCATGTTGATATTTAGCGAGATTTAAGAGGGACGCAGGAAAATACCATCTGAGGTTCGGCATGCACAGGGTCACCCTGATCCCGGGAGATGGAGTTGGACCTGAAGTCATCAGCGCCGCCAAAACGTGCATCGAGGCCACCGGGGTCAGGATAAGGTGGGAACAGATGGAGGCGGGGAGCGGAGTGATGGAAAAACACGGCACTCCGCTGCCGGACGGGGTCATCGACTCAATCCGCAAAAATAAGGTCGCGCTGAAGGGGCCGATAACCACCCCGGTGGGGACCGGGTTCAGGAGCGTGAACGTTTCCATCCGAAAGAAGCTGGATCTCTATGCATGCGTCAGGCCGTGCAAGTGGTACAGGGGCGTCAGGTCGAGGTACCGCGATATCGATCTCGTGGTGGTGAGGGAAAACACCGAGGACCTGTATGCGGGAGTGGAGTTCCAGGAAGGGACCCCGGAGGCGGATGAGTTCATCGAGTTCGTTGAGGAGAGAAAAGGCGTGAAGCTGAGGAAGGACTCCGGAATAAGTCTGAAGCCGATCTCGAGATTCGCATCCGAGCGAATAGTCAGGTTCGCCTTCGAGTACGCCAGAAAAAACGGACGAAGGAAGGTAACGGCGGTGCACAAGGCGAACATAATGAAATACTCTGACGGGGTCTTCCTTGAGTCCGCCCGCAGGGTGGCACAGGAGTTTCCGGAGATAGAGTTCGAGGAGCGGATAGTGGACAACATGTGCATGCAGCTGGTGCAGAAACCCGAGCTGTACGACGTGATAGTGGCGCCGAATATCTACGGGGATATACTGTCCGACCTCTGCGCCGGACTGGTCGGTGGTCTGGGCGTGGCCCCCGGGGCAAATATCGGCGATGAATTCGCGGTCTTCGAGCCGACCCACGGAAGCGCACCCAAGTACGCGGGGTTGAACAGGGTGAACCCCACCGCGGCGATCCTGTCCGGCGTGCTGATGCTGCGCCATCTCGGCGAGGAAGAAGCGGCACGAAAACTGGAGAGCGCGGTGGCAAAAGTCATCGCGGAGGGCAAACACGTGACATACGACCTCAAGGACGATCCAAATGACCCCTCCGCGGTGGGCACGAGGGAGATGGCCCAAGCGATAGTCCGGGCTCTGTGAAGCTCGGTTTCTCACCTCTCACATGAGGAGTATCCCTATTGACGAGAGACCGGTGAAGAACAGGAAAACGATTGAGGAGGGAGCCAGCAGGAGGTGTTCAATCCTCCCTGCCCGTTCGACCTCCGGCAGCATGTCCCTGGAGCATCTGAGCCTGATCAGGTACGCGGTCGAGAACAGCAGCGCGAACCAGGCGACGATTATCGCGGCGGTTCCGGTCGACAGGTGCCACGGCATCACCGCGCCGTTTTCCGTGCAGGCCCTGAGCAGGAACGGCATGGTCATGAGGCCGAACGCCACGGCGATCACGAACCAGAATTTCACCCACAGGGTTATCCCGAGGACATCCTTCTTCCTCAGGATGGAGTCCCTGATCACGCGCAGGGCATGGATGCGGAAGACCATCACGAACATCAGGGGCCCTGGGAGGTTCCAGGCCGCAACGAACCAGGCCCGGACCTCGCTTCCGGAGGGGTACTCCGGAAATTTCGGCAGCACGGTGAAGAGCAAGGACGCGAAGAAACAGAGGATCAGCACGACGGAGGCAGCGTGCCCGATGTGATTAGATAACCTGAACATCCGCGTGGATTTCAATCCACCACCTTCGGCGGTATAGTTAAGAACTTTTGAAAATAAAACTAATTGCTCTGGAGTGGATCGCTTGAAACATAAAATTGCGGTGATTCCGGGGGACGGAATCGGTCCGGAGGTCATCCGCGAGGGCCTGAAGGTGCTCACCGCAGTTGCCGATTCGACGCCGGCTCTGAGCTTCGAGTTTCAGGAGTTCCCCTACGGATCCGAGCACTACCTCAGGACCGGGGAGCTGGTCCCCGAGGAGGGGTTGAAGGAGCTCTCCAGGGCTGACGCGATTTACCTCGGGGCGCTCGGAGATCCCCGCGTCAAGCCGGGTGTACTGGAACAGGGCATCCTGCTGAAGCTCAGATTTTATTTTGAGCAGTACATCAACCTCCGCCCGATCAGGCTTTATCCAGGTGTTCCCTGTCCCCTGAAGGGCAAGGGGCCCGAGCACGTGGATTTTTATGTGGTCAGGGAGAACACGGAGGACTTTTACGTTGGAATAGGGGGCCGCGCTGGAGGGAGGTCAAGGGCCAGGCTGGAGGTGCTCAGGTCCATCTATCACGCCAAGTTCGACCTGGACATAGAATCCGATCGCGACGAGATAGCCTACCAGCTGGGCGTCATCAGCCGGAAGGGCGCGGAGCGGGCGATCAGGTATGCATTCGAGCTCGCGCTGAGGAAGAACAAAAAGCGGGTCACCTCGGTTGATAAGGCCAACGTGCTCACCCACTTGTACGGTCTCTGGCGCGAGGTTTTCACGAGCGTCTCCAGGGAGTACCCGGATGTTGAGACGGAGTTCGCGTTCGTCGATGCGGTCACCATGTGGCTCGTAAAAAATCCCGAGTGGTACCGGGTCATCGTCACTCCCAACATGTTCGGGGACATCATCACGGATCTGGGCGCGATGATCCAGGGAGGCCTCGGTCTGGCTCCGGGTGCCAACATCAACCCCGATGGGGTCAGCATGTTTGAGCCCATCCACGGCTCGGCCCCCAAATATTCCGGGAAGAACGTTGCCAATCCGCTCGCCACGATCCTGGCGGGGCAGATGATGCTCGAGCAGCTCGGCGAGCAGAAAGCCGCGGATGCGGTTGAGCGGGCGGTGATCGGGGTTCTGGGAGAGGGCAGGGTCCTGACCCGCGATCTGGGAGGCAGTTCGAGCACCTCGGAGGTCGGAGATGCCGTGGTGGCAAAGATAAAGGAGATGGGTTAGAGGATTTTCCAGAGTGGCTGGGGTGGGGGAATGCATCTGATCGTGGCGATCACGGGGTCCAGCGGCGTGGTCTACGGTGTAAGGTTGCTCGAGGTCTGCAGGACGCTTGGAATTGAGACGGATCTGATCCTATCGGAGCCAGCCGAGCCCATCCTGGAGCTCGAGCTCGGGATGAAGCCGGATGGGGTTCGAAAGCTGGCCTCTAGGAGCTACTCCCCGAATGAGCTGGCAGCACCCCCGGCAAGCGGCTCGTACGCGGTCGATGGAATGGTGGTGGCACCCTGTAGCATGAAGACCCTTGGGGCCATAGCCAGCGGCGTGACGGGCGATCTGATATCTCGTGCGGCGGACGTGGTGCTCAAGCAGGATCGCCGGCTCGTGCTGGTTCCCCGGGAAACCCCTCTTGACCTTATTCACCTGGAAAACATGGTCAGGCTGAGACGGGCCGGGGCCGTCATCCTCCCGGCAGCACCCGCATTTTATCACGGTCCCGAAAAAATATCCGATCTTGTGGACTTCGTGGTCGGACGGATCTTGGAGATGTTTGGCGTGGAGCACAAACTTTACCACAGGTGGAAAGGTCTCGATGGGCATTATGGTTGATTTCGCGGTGAGGACTTGAAAGAAACCCCGCCCGTCAGAAAGTTCAAGTGCTCGGCGTGCAGGTATTCGGACTACAGGATGTCAGCCCGTAGGGTGGGGGAGATCCTCCCCGGCGAGTGTCCGCGCTGCGGCAAAAGCATGGAGGTCATCGGGTCGAGAACTCCCAGGTGGCTCGGGAAACAGCTCGGGCTCGTTTCAAGGTATTTCCGCGTGGTTGATTTCATCGCTCGGGAAAATAAATTGGAGCTCGAGGTGGAGGCCAGGGATCCAAAACGCTCATTTCGGTCTCTTCTCGCCGCGCTCAAACCGACGGGATATCTTCCAGTTATGCAAAGAGCGGATGGAGGGATCAAGCTTACCGTGGTGAAGTTCTTGAAGGCCAAGCCCAGCAATGTTGCGGTGAACGTGTTTCTTTTACTTTTGACCGTGCTGACGACATTCGCAGCCGGATATTTCTTCATGTTCGGCGATGTTTGCCGGGCGGCCCTTTTCTCGTTCGCGATAATGTTCATGCTTGGCATCCACGAAATCGGGCATAAGGTCGCAGCGTGGCGGAACGGGATCGAGTCAACTCCGCCATATTTCATTCCAGCCCCGACCTTTCTGGGAACGTTGGGTGCGGTCATAAACATCAAGAGCCCCATACCGACGAAGGAGGCGCTGGTGGAGCTTGGGGTTTCCGGTCCCCTCTTTGGATTCGCGGCCGCGGTTCCGCTCACCCTTCTGGGTCTGATTTTGTCAGCGCCGGATCCGGAGGGCCTGGCCTTTCCGGTGGTCCCCGCGATATTTGCGCTCATGCAAATCGGAGTTTTCGGTTATGTGCCCTCCGGGATGCTCCTCAATCCGCTCGCCTTTGCCGGATGGGTGGTCTTTCTTTTGACCATGCTCAACCTGATTCCGGCTGGATGGCTCGATGGGGGGCACGTGTCGAGGGGAATGATGACCCGGGAATCTCATTATGCCCTGACCCGCATCCTGGGATTCGCCCTGTTCTTTACAGGTTTCGTCCTCCCGGAGTTTCCGCTGTGGTTTTGGGGCTTTCTCATCGTGCTTGTATTCAGAAATTACCATCCAGGGGCTCTGGATGATGTTTCCGAACTATCGCGGCGTCACAGGATACTGGCGGCAGCGACATTTGGGATATTCCTGCTCTGCCTTCCCGTGCCGGTGGGTTAGGAAAATTGTAAATACGCCACTAGGAAAAATTTGGTGGTTTGATGAGGGGAAAAGGGAAGTTTGTCTCAATAGAGGGCCAGGACGGGTGCGGGAAGACCACTCACGCCAGGTTGCTGGCTAGGTGGTTGCGTTCCGAGGGGTTTGAGGTCGTCCTCACGGATGAGCCGACGAATGGGGTGTTCGGAAAACTCGTCAAGAAAGTGCTGAGAGGTCAACTGAAGCTGCCCATGACCGCTGAAGCGCTTCTTTTCGCCGCGGACAGGGTTCAGCACGTCAGGGACCTCATCCTGCCGTCGGTAAATGCCGGCAAAATCGTCGTGAGCGAACGTTACGTGTATTCTTCCATGGCTTACCAGTCTGCCCGCGGGCTTCCGGTCCGGTGGATAAAGCGAATAAACAGATACGCGCCGAAACCGGACCTGACGATCCTGATCGACGTTCCGACCGAAGTTTCCTCCGCCAGGATCGGCTCACGAAGGTTGGACGAGTTCGAGAGGGATCTAGGGCTTCAGGAGCGGGTGCGGCGGGCCTACCTGCGCATAGCACGGTGCGAGGGTTTGAAGGTCGTCAACGGGGCACGTTCCCGCGGGGAGGTCCAGGCGGAGATCAGAGAGCTTGTCAGGAGGCATGTCCTTTAAGGGATGACTCACATGCTTATCTGGGCCGCAAAAGGAAGGGTTTTGAAAATTTTTGATGCGGCCCGCTCGACCCTGGCTCGATATCTCGGCAGCGTGTACACGCGGACCACATCGATGTAACCCTTGAGCACGTTAATCAGACGAGAATGCTGTGAAAGTTTGATCGCTTCCTTTTTTCCCTTTTCGGTTAACCTGAAGACGGGTACCTCCATCGGGTCGATCTCCCGCGGGTAGTACGGGATGGAGTCGAGCGTCGGCACATCCACGACGACCTCGTCGGGGTCAACGCCGGCGAGTTTTGCTATCTCCACCTCTTTTTGGTGGCGCACCCTCCTATCGCCGAGCAATTTCGCAACGTAGGGATCGTGGATGTGCACATCCCGCTGGTAGGCCGGTTTTGGAAGCTTTCTCGAATCCAGCCTTTCCATCGTCAACTTGGCCCTCACTGCGAGGTGCCGCTCCTCTCCGACAAAATCCCTCGGGTCGAGCTCCCGAAGCTTGGTTATCACGTAACCGTCGTCCAGCTTTAGAAACTCGTCCACATCCTTGAAGGTGGTCAGCCCGATCAATTCGTGGGCGCAGCTCATGGCCGAGTGCAAAAGGGTCTCCGCGGCTCGAACCGCGTGATGATAATAGACGGCGAGGAACATCTCGTATCTGGCGATCATGAAAGCCTCGAGGGCGTAAAGCGCTTTCAGGTCCACGGCCACATCTCCCCTGTGCGTATCCATCGCTTGGATCAGACGATTTATGTCGATGCGGCCGTACTCCACGCCCGTGAAGTACGAGTCCCGAACCAAGAAATCAAGCTTGTCGGCGTCCACCTGGCTTGCTATTATCTGGTGGAGGTAACGTTTCCTTCTAGAGCCCTTCCCGAAGGCGAGTTCCGCCACCTCCCCCGGCTCGAAACCGCACTCTTTGAGCGTGTCCGCGAGCTGGCTTCGTTTCACCACCTCCTCGCCCATACGTTCGTGGTTTAGTCTCCGATACTTCATGAGTATCTCCTCGTACGAGTGGGAGAACGGTCCGTGCCCTATGTCGTGGAGAAGCCCCGCCAGGCGGATGAGCTGCCACTCGTCATCGGAGATCTCAACGCTCCGTTTCAGCGCCTCCGCCATCTGCCCGGCGACATGCATCGTGCCCACTCCGTGGGAGAAGCGGGTGTGGTCGGCGCCAGGATAAACCACGTATGCGACCGAGAGCTGCTTGATCCCCCGGAGGCGCTGGACAGGCCAGGTATCGATAACACGTTTCTCGATATCGGTCATTCCCACGTATCCGTGGACGGGGTCCCTGATGTATTTGACGAACATCGTTGTGAACTTGGCGGCCGGGCTTAATAATTGGAACGGTGCGCTGGGCCTTAAATTTATAAAGCCACCTCAAGAAGTCCACTGTTTTCAGACGGTGGGCGAAATTGGGGTCGAATGCTTTCAGCAACCTCTCTCCGAAAGCGATATAACAACCAGGATCAATTTTTAGGCGGCGAAATCCGAACGAGCCCCGGGCTACACCTCTGGGGGAGGGTCTCGACTGGAACCCCTGGTCAACCCGTGATGGAGCCCTCGAGCGCACGTGAGACAAAAGTCGTTCCGCTGGGCTCCTGTGGAGAAAAGGGGGTCGAAGTGGCTTGCGTCGAGAGCGCGCAACCTCGCAAGCTTCCGGTAGCGTGAAGCGAACCTGCGCCTCGGTGATGAGCGTAGCACATCGGAAAGGTGAAAGCCCGAATTCATCCGGGAAGGGAGGTCACCTCGGACTGGGGATCCTGAGAAAACGCCCCGCCAATTCCCCCGCCTTGAGGCGGAGACTTCCCGGTGATAAAAAGAAGCGACCGAGGAAAGAGCGCAGGGGGTTCGTGGTAGGATGAAGGAAAAACGTATGCCGGGTGTGCATAAGATACCGAAAACCTTGGTAGGTTTAGCACTCATCATAGTCATAGTCTTGGCCGGCACCCTCTCCCTCTGGATCGGGCCGAGCATTCCGACTGCACCCCTTTCCAGGTCCACATTGCCAGCCGACGCCGATTTCGATGGGATTCAAAGTGATGAGGAGATCCATTATGGACTCAACCCGTTGATAGTCGATTCCGATTCCGATACAATTCCCGATAACACCGAGCGTTATTGGTATTTGGATTCCGATCAGGATGGTTCCATAAACGCCCTTGATGCCGATTCCGATTCTGACGGGTTACTGGACAACGAGGAGGATGTGAACGGAGATGGGGTGCTGGATCCCGATGAAACGGATCCCTGCGATCCCGATACGGATAATGATGGGCTTACAGACGGGGAAGAGGTCAGGTGGGGAACTGATCCGCTCGATCCGGACTCCGATGGGGACGGCGTGGCGGACGGCGAAGAGACGGCTTGGAATTCTGACCTTGATAATGACGGCTTGATCAATGCACTCGATCGAGATTCTGATGATGATGGGGTTGACGATGGGGACGAAATCGAACGGGGGACCGATCCCACACTTCCGGATACAGATCAAGATGGGGTTGGGGATGGGTTGGAGGTGGTACTGGGACTGGACCCTCTTGACCGGGACACCGATCACGACGGCCTGCCCGACGGTTCTGAGGCCGCTGTTGGGGCCGAGTGGATGGAGGCCGAGAATCTGGGTCCCGTGGATCGGGTTCAAGCCGATGTAAACGCAAGCGGGGGAAAAGCTATAAGCGCGGATTCATCGGGCGAAATTCTGAACCTCTCCCTGACCGAGGAACCCGGAAAATATCGGGTTTATGTCAGGGCGAAATGCACGGCATCCGCTTCGGGCAATCCCACGTTGGGGATCGATGTAGAAAACCACGTGAACTCCACGCACGCGTTGAGGTTTTTCACCCAGCAGGAAATCTCGAATCCCAAGCTGCCCGCAAATCTTCCCTCCGCGTACCTTCCCTTGATTTTCTCTTTCACGGCCGAAACGCAACCCTCAACTCCAAGCAACATTTACTCCTGGTACTCGACGCCCGAATTTGAAATAGAGGAAAACTCGGCTCTCGGGTTGAGAATTCACACCTCGGTCGGCGAGAGCGTGGTCGTAGATCGCTTACTGGTTCTCAAGACCAACAACGCGTACAGGCTTCCAGCTGATCCCCTTAACCCGGACACGGATGGAGACGGAATTTTGGATGGAAGTGAGGCTTCCCGGAGTGCGTGGTGGTACGAGGCAGAAGATTTTGCACATGCAGGCCAGGAGATCGAAACGAATTCGGCGGCGAGCAACGGCAAAGAAGTGGTCAGAAAGACCACGAGCGCACTCCTTTGCACGTTTTCCGACAACACCCAGTTTCCGGCTGGTAATTACCAGGTCTACGTCAGAGCCGGAAGGACCCTCACCTCCTCCTCGGATCTCGGGCTAAAACTTACGGTTTCGGCTGGCAGCTCTCAAGTGGCTCTGCTGTACGTGGGGCTGACGGACCTCTACGAATGGAATCTGGCCACCTCGGGCAGTAACTCGGTTTTCACCCTTTCTGAAAACAGCACCCTGGAGATAAAAATCGAGCAAACCTCGAACGGCGCGGGTGAGGTAGCCTATATCGACAAGCTCCTCATCGTGAAGCTGGGCACCGACGAAACGGGATTCACGCCCCGGGAGAGCGTGGAGTTTTATCACGAAGAGCTCCAACTCCCGGAGGAGAACATTCTCTATACCGAAAATGTGACGGTTTACTGGTATTTCGATAACGCCGGAAATTACATGATGTTTAAAGAGCATCAGCCCGAGCTCGACGATGAAAACCACATTGAATATTGGGAGCCCTATCCCAAACCTGCGCGTACGGTAACGATTAACGTTCCTAGGTTGCTTCTCGACCCCCTTGATCCGGACACGGATCACGACGGCTATCGACCCGCTGACGGAGCGCTGCGGGGATCAGCGGGTCACCTCACGGATGGCAAAGAATTTGAAATCGGGACAAATCCGTTCGATCTTGACACCGATGGGGATGGGGTTCCGGATAACATAGATTTCAATCCTGTGACCGATGACAGCGACAGCGACGGTTTACTGGACGGACAGGAGGATACCGTCGAGCCATTTGGTTTGCAGGATACTCCGGACGATGGGGACTACCTGGAGTTCTTGGACGATGATACGGACGAGGATGGGATTTTGGACGGAAATGAGGATGCTGACCTCGATGGGAGGAGAGGCCTCCAGGAAACGGACCCCAGAGATCCGGACACCGACGACGATGGACTAACCGATGGGGTTGAGATCGGCTTGTCCACCCCGCAGGGAGAAAATACGGTGAACTGGACAGGCGACGCGGATCCGTCGACCACCACCGACCCGCTCGATCCCGATACCGATGGGGATGGGTTGAAGGACGGAGAGGAGGACTCTAACCACAACGGGAAAGTCGACCCGGGGGAAACGGATCCCAACGATCCCGACACGGATGGGGATGGTCTGGAAGATGGAGATGATCCACAACCCCTGACTCCCAACCATCCAGACCTGGTGGTCTATGGGGATGAGATAAGCTTCAGCCCGCCCGATATCACCGTCTTCACAGAAAGCTGTGTGACCATACGTGCATGGGTTCACAACGAGGGTTACAAGGGGTTCTCCGGCAAGTTGGTGTGCGTCGCGTTCTACGATGGAAATCCGGAGGACGGGGGAGAGGTTATCGCTTATGATGTGCTGTCCTCGCTTGGTCCCGGGGAAACCGAGCCTGTTGTCACTTATTTCATTCCAAGCATCGAAGCCATTCAATTTCCGTGGTACAGGGAGGGGGGACCTCATGAAATTTACGTGAAGATCCTCACAAACCCTGACGAATCCATGCCCACCTGGGCGGCTCAGGCTCAGACCCTTCTGGAGGAGAATTACACAAATAATGTTGCTCACGTCGAGGTGAGTGTTAAGGCCCCGCCGGTGGCAGACGCTGGCCCGGATCAGGGGGTTCAGACGTTCATCTGGACCGGGGATGAGGTTCGGTTCAACGGGAGCGCAACGGACCCCGACGGCGCGGTTGTGGCGTATGAGTGGGATTTCGATGGTGACGGGACTTACGATTGGAGTTCGAGCACGAGCGGAGTCACGACCCACGTTTATTCCGAGCCCGGCACTTATACGGCGAGGCTCAGGGTCACCGATGATACCGGGTATACTGATGTTGATGAAGCGATGATCGTGGTGTACTCTAGCGAGCGGGACTCTGATGGAGATACTCTTCCTGATGTGTATGAGCTTTCCATTGGAACTGACCCTCACAACCCCGACTCGGACGGTGATTACATTTACGATGACTGGGAATTTACACTGGCCCGGTACTACGGAACTTCAGCGTTGGATGACATCGACAACGACGGTTTGCCCAACGTGCTTGATCCCGATTCAGACAACGATGGACTCAAGGACGGTGAAGAGGCATACCTCGTAGAGACAGAGGAGGATTGGGAGTGGTGGGGTTCAAATCCATTCTATTGGGATACCGATTTCGATGGGCTGAGCGACTACGAGGAGGAATGGATGCCGCCCTGGAGTTCGATGCTGAAATCCGACACGGACGGAGATGGGTTGAACGATTTTCAGGAGGTGGAGATCTATGGTACAAAACCCAGCCTTCCGGACAGCGATTACGATGGGATACCTGACGGTGTGGATCTCGCACCGCTCCTGAAGCCCACCCAACCCTCCTGGAGCGACTGGTTCCCCCCGGGCATGATCCGGTTCACCCAGAGCTACCGGGTGTACGGGATAAAAGGCTCTTCGGAGGTGTGGCATTGGGTGTGGGACACGTGGCCGGACGGTCATGAGGAGTTTTGGTACTCTACAGGGACGGAGGGAACGCGTTCGAGCCACATAAACACGGCGAAGGTCATGGAAACCGTCCAGAAATACTGGGCTGAAAGCGGCTTTGCTTCGCTCTCGGCGGCATACAAGGGCGATGCCGCGTATATCCCCGAGGCTTACTGGATGCACTGGCATGCTGACGGCTGGCATCCTAAAGGTTACCGCATAGAGTATGATCAAGTTGGGAAATATTACGATGTCAGCTTTAAGAACACGGTGGGTCGTATGAACATAGACGCAAATTATGACCCTTACTACTTCGCCGTGGTCCCAATCACTCTTAAGTCTGGAGCCAAACAGTCTGTTATCTGGCAGTGCAGTTTCGTCAGGTGGCACGACAGGTATTCGTTCACTGATGATGAGCACTACACCGTTCCAGCTTTTCTCTACTCACTCTACGCGGACAATGATTGGAACGAGGATTCGAACTTGGCCCTCTATCGGAACATCGCACTCGGGACAGAGCTGGCAGACCACGCTTACCAGTTTGAGTTTAGGATCCCCGAGGTATACACAAACCACTCCAAGCTTTACCTCCATCTGATGCCGTGCTGGCTGATCCGGGATGGAGGCGAGCGGCGCAGGGAAGCAATGGATCCAAGTGGCACGTTTGTTGTCGGGGCGATCGCCAGAAAAGTTGTGGCCTCGGAAAACGAGCAGATGTTGCTGACCTACAGTTCGGCCGGAGAGCTGAGCGATTCCGTTCCGGGTATCTCAGCGTTTGTTTCGCCAGACGCTGTAAACGTTGATGTGAACGTGGTGATAAGCAAACAGGGTGAGGAAAATTACCTGGCAGCGGTTGTCCAGCGGACGGAAAACGTGCTGAAGGCTGGAAAATTGATTCACAGCGTGATTTCCGTCGTGAACGACACGATAGAGGAAACTGGACCCCAAAAGGTTCTGAACGGGGTTGCCGGCTTCCTCGAAAAAGCATCCGGAAGGCTCAGCAAAGCGGCTGAACAAGCTGAACAGGCGGGCCGCACAAAACTGGCCCAGTACTTCAGGAAGAAAGCCACGAGCCTTTCCGAGCGGGCCGGGGAGTACAGAAAGGGCAATGCCGGAAAGTATGGAAAGGTGTCGAAGGCGCTGGGTTTGGCGTCGATAGGAATGATTGTGGTCGATGATGGATCAAAGGCAGCTCTTGTCTACCAGGAGGGTGACCAAATCAAGTTCACCCTCTATGTGGTGAAAGCCGGGGTGGGTGTGGTAAAGGAAGCGGCCGCGATGAGCAAGGGGGCGGTTCTTGCCAGTAAGTACGGGAGCTTGAAGGCCCTAGGAAGCGCCAGGGGACAGGCGGCACTTTCAATCGCGATAGGTGCGGTGGAAGCCGGAATTCACATTTACGATTCCACCCAAACCGATGACGAAATAGTAAAACTGAGCTGCTATGAGGGGGCGTCTGCGGCGGTCATAGATGCCGTTATCGGTGCCATCCCATTGTACGGGCAGGTCGTGGAGACGACGTGGGCGGTGACGGTTACGATCGCGCAGCTCATAGCTCCGATGGATGAAGAGTGGAAGCAGGAAGTCTGTAGTTCCCCCGGATCTGCGATCACCTTTACCGTGGAATACTTTTTCACGACCACGATTCCATCCGGGATGGCTGAAGAGGCATATAATTATGCAGCGCAGGGTGTGTGCGGGTATGTGAATGCGCTGAACTCGATGGGGACACCGGCGATATTCATACAGCCGGGCTGAGGCGAAAAACTTTTTCGAAGGCGTGGGAGTTAGGTTCTTAAACGCAGGGCAGGGCCATAAACGTATGGCCGATATCGTCAGGCTGAAACTTTTTCCTGACCCACCAGGTAATTTATCACGTTTTCGCATATGTCCCGAGAATACTCTCCGGTCCTCCTGATGCTCTCCACGATGTACCCGATCGCCATCGCCGTGCCTCCCTTCTGCTGCAGGGCCAGGTTGTTTATGCTCTCGCACTGAGATTCGAGCCTCTGCACCGATTCTATGTTTTCGTTTGAGCTCCTGAGGTCTCTTTTGAAAAACGATTCCATGCTCTTGCTGAAGATGCTGATGGAGAGGTCGCTGGCGGACTTTATGTGGTCTATTATTTTTTTGTCCACCCGCTTGTTGATGAGGCTGAGGATGTTTTTCGCCATCCTGACCGCGTGGTCTCCGATGCGTTCTATGATCCTGCTTATCAGGAGATAGTTGGCGGCCGTCGTCAGGTCTAGGTTCATTTTTTCCGAGAACCTCACACGTTTCGAGATCATGTTGTGCTGGCGCGCGATCAACCAGTGCAGCCGGTTTACCTCCGTGTCCCTCACGATGACATCTTCCGCAAGTTTTTTGTCTCCTTTTCCCAGGGCCGTGATGACATCCTCGTGCATGTTCTTCACCAGGGTATTCATTCGCTCGATGGTTTTGCTGAAAGGCATCTCGGCTGGGTCGAGAAGGTCCTTTATGGTTATCACTCTGTCCGTTTCTTCCACGACTTCTTGGCCTATCGTGGCCCGGGTAAACTTCCTGACCACTGTCCCGGCAAACGGAGGCATCCGTTTGGCGGATTTTATCCTGACGGCGGTGTACCCAGAGATGTATGACCCAATCAGACATCGAAAGAGATACGAGGGCTCGTCGACGGATTCGATGTCAAATTCCTTTATCCTCTCCGAACGCCTTTCCGCGACGTTTGGGGTGATGAAAAGGGTTCCGTCGGGGTTGGTGATTACCCCCACCGGATCGTTCTTCTTTATCCCGGCCGATTTCACCCAGCTTTTCGGCAGCGTGACTATATACGAGGAGCCGCCGGTGACCTGTACCCTTCTCGTCTCCATTTTTCACCCAATGCTATATTTTATTTTCCTCTATATATATAGATATAGTGAAATGCGAAAAAAATATATATTCGATTCGTGAGGGTATTTAGAGCCGGAAGGGTCGACATGATCGAACTGCTGGTGTACGCGGTCGGCATCCTTCTCTCGTTTTTCATGGCCCTCGCTCTGGGCATGAACGACGCCGCGAACCCAACCGAATGCGCTGTCGGGGCAGGCACGATCTCGATGAAAAAGGCCGTCATCCTCTTCGCGATATTTGCGGGGCTGGGGGGAGTCCTGCTCGGTCCCTTCGTGATGAAGACCGTTGACCGAGGGCTGATAGCCAGGGACAACATGGAGCAGCTCACCCAGACCCTGGGGATGAACGAGGCTCAAGTGGTGGAGATGATGATAGTCGGGAGTTTCACGGCGATCCTCTCTGCCGTTCTGTGGGTGATGTTCAGTACGTGGAGGGGCATGCCGGTGTCCACCACCCACTCCACCATCGGAGGGGTGCTGGGTTTTGGTCTCGTGGCCTTACCTCAGTTTATAAACTGGGATAAGTTCAACATGGTTGTCCTCAGTATTGTCATCTCACCGGTTCTCTCACTTCTTTTGGCAAGCGGCCTGTACTACTTTTTCCGCGGTTATTTTCGAAGAGTCAAAAGTGCGCAACGCGTTGCGTTGATAATTTATCTACTTATCTACTTACTTTCCTTTGGTACTTCCTTCACGATTTTCGGTAAGGCGTTGGATTGGGGAGGGGTTGAAACCCTTGTCGGTAGCTCTTTGGCATCGTTGGTTCTCACCATTGGGGCCGGTTACACGTTTAAGAAAATGTATGGAAAAATCGAGGTTGCCCATGCTCTATCTTACCTTCTTGTAATCGCTCTTGTTTTCTCAGCCTTCGCTTTCGGAGCTAACGATATGGCAAATGCAACTGCGGTTTTCGCCACTCCCACCCAAATGTTGGGAGGGATGACCACGACGGAGGTCATGTTTTTACTTGCCCTGCTCGGAGCCGCCGGAATAGCGATCGGCGGATTTACTTGGGGACGTAGGGTGATCATGACCTCAGCTTATAAGGTAACACGTTTGGACCCACTTAGCGGGGCTGCGGCGGAGTACTCAAATGCCCTCACGGTTTTCCTTTTCACGATCGTTCCGGTTTACCTGATAGGATTCGGTTTGCCCATCTCCACGACTCATAGTAGCATAGGCTCCATCATGGGCGTGGGTCTGGCGATGAGGGGTTTGCGGGGCGTAAACAGGGCAACCACCGGTAAGATACTGGCTTTCTGGGTTCTGACCATCCCCGCCGTAGCTTTAATAAGTATGACGTTATTTTGGTTATTCAGTCAAGGGATGGTGATGACGTGAGTGCAAAAGGTCCACTTGTCTGGTTGGGTGAGGCCAGAGAGAGAAAAATTCTCGAGATATGTGACGCTCACATGAAGAAGGTGGTCGACACCGTCGTCGGGATGGACAAGGTGATCCGGGGTTTTTGCGACATGGACAGGAAAAAGGTCGACCAGGGATTCGAAGCCGTTTTCAAGAGCGAGCGAGCGGCCGATGAGGTCAAACGCAAAATTCTGGAGGAGCTCTCGGCCGGTATCTTCCACCCCATCCACCGCGACGAGATAATAAGACTTACGATGACCGCGGATGAGATAGCCGCAAACGCGAAAGCTGCGGCGAGGAAGCTAAACTATCTCGATCCGAAGAAACTTCATAAAAAGTTGAGGGACACGCTGAGGACGTTCTCCGAGGACCTCGTGACCACGGTGAACAAGACGTACGAGGCGTTCGCGGCCCTCACCAAAGAGTCAAAGACAGCGGTGATCCTCTCTCACGAGGTGGAAAAGCTGGAGGAGAAGGTAGACGACCTGCGGGCCGACCAGCTCACACCCGAGCTTTTGGCGTGGTACAGGAAAATCAAGGACATAGGCCTTTCCCTTGTGCTCAAGGAGATGACCGACAACATGGAGAACGTGGCGGACTTTTGCGAGGATGTGAGCGACATCATACGGTGCATTGCCATAAGTCATATCTAGTTCTTCGCACTTCTGATGGTCCGGCTTATGTGTCCTCCTCTGGACAGGAACCTGGCCGGCTTCCACTTGGTAACGTCTACGATGGTGCCCTTTCCTAGGAGACCACCGAAGTTTACCGTTTGGCCGGCTTTTTTGCCCGGAACCGGGATCACCCTGACGGCCGTGCTCTTGTCATTGACCACCCCTATCGCCGCTTCGTCGGCTATCATGCCCGCTATAACGGATTCATCGGTGTCCCCGGGCACGCACACCATGTCCAGACCCACCGAGCACACGCTGGTGAGGGCTTCCAGTTTCTGAAGGCTCATCGTTCCTTCCCTCACCCTCTCGTTCATCTTGGAGTCCTCGCTCACCGGAATGAACGTGCCGCTCAGTCCACCGATCCTCGTGCAGGCCATCATGCCTCCTTTTTTGAGGCTGTCGACGAGCATCGCCACCGCGGCGGTCGTCCCGGGGATCCCGCATCTCTCGATACCCATGCTTTCCACCACATCTGCAACGCTGTCGCCCTTCGCAGTCGTGGGTGCTATGGATGTATCCACCGTGCCGAATTTCAAACCGAGCCTGTTGGCGACTTCCCTGCCTATGAGCTCTCCAGCTCTGGTCATCTTGAATGCGGCGCGTTTTATACAATCGCTCAGCCTGTCGACGCTGCCGTCACAGTTCTCCACGGCAGCCCTTATCACGCTCGGGCCGCTTATTCCGACGTTCACGGTGCTCTCCCCCTCCTCCACCCCGTGAAACGCCCCGGCCATGAAGGGGTTGTCCCCTGGAGCGTTGCAGAAAACTACAAGCTTTGCACATCCAATCCCGTTTCGCGATCTGGTCCTCTCCGCGGTTTCCTTGATCTTTCTCGCCATGATGTTCACAGCGTCCAGGTTTATCCCGGCCCTTGTGCTCGCCACGTTCACGCAGGAGCATACCCTGGAGGTCCTGCTCAGCACGGCCGGAATGGCGTCCATGACCGCGGCATCCGCTTTCGTGATGCCTTTTTCGACCAGGGCGGCAAATCCACCGATGAGGTCGACCTTCACTTTTTTTGCGGATTCATCGAGCGCCCGCCCGATGTTTGCCGCGGATCCGGGGGTGGGGGATCCGCCCAGGAGAAGTGAGGTCGGGGTGACCGCAATTCGTCTGTTTGTGACAGGGACTCCAAACTCGTTCGATACGGAATTCACGGTTTCCACGAAGTTATCCGCAATTTTTCGGATTTTCCTTTTGATATTGGCGGAGGTCTCTCTGGTATTTCCCCCGATACAGTCAAGCAGGTTTATCCCGAGGGTCACCGTCCTTATGTCCAGGCTTTCCATGTGGAGCATCTTGAAGGTCTCGAGTATCTCCTCACTCTCGAATTTCAGGAGAATCACCTACACCCGATGCATAGCTTTGAATATCTCCTCGCGTTGCACGACGACGTTCATTCCGAGTTTTTTCCCGGCCGAGGTGACCGCGCGTTTCAGTTCGTCGAATTCTTTGCCCCGCACATCGCAGACGATCAACATCACAAACTTATCTTCAAGTCTCGATGAGGTCAGGTCCTCGATGTTGGCACCCACACTTGCGATCGCGTTCGAGATTTTGGCCACTATCCCCACCCTGTCGTTCCCGACCGCCGTGATCACCACTCGGGTCATGCTCTCAGTGTTACTCTGCGCTCAGGGATATTAAGGTAGTTTCCCAGTTATATCAGCTTTTTTTTCATTTTGATCTTATACTAGTCTGATTCAAACCTACACAGGCGGTTGGCTTGGGAGGAACGACTTCCGTATTTCAATACTCTAGTCCGATTAACTTTCCCCTGTATTCCCGCTTATCGTGCAGTTTGACATACGGTGTGCCGTCGTGGAGCCTGTAGATGAATCCCTGTAGTTTGGGGTGATATCTCATGTCGCATGCTTGCTCCTTCAGCGCCCGGAGTTAAGAATATGGGTGCAAACTGAATATGTCTTCGCATTCCTCCCAAAAGCCTTTATGGGTTTTTCCCGGCTCCCCCTGTCCTCACCATCCTCTTCACGATTTTCCCGAACTCTCTCACGGAGCTCAATCCGGACTTCAGTATTCCATAAACCGCCTCGAGATCAAGTCCCCAGTACATGTGAACCAGCACATTTCTGAAGCCCGCCAAGTTGGACAGATCATCGGCTAACCCGGAAGGAATTATATCATGTTCCGAGAGTATCTGAAAGCTTTCCCGATATGTGGATGGTTTCTTCAAACTACGCTCGGCTATCAGGTGATTTGCTATGTCAATCGTCGCCTGGATGGTGACTAGGAGGGCATGCAATACCATGTTCTGTTTATCCCTCTCACGCCGCAGTTCATCAAGCGAGATACGCTGATACCTCTGCCAGTCTTCCATCGCCTGCTCAAGTTCCCGCATATGATCGATTATTCCCTTTTTATCAAACATCTCAGGCCCTCGCGAGCAGTTTTTCGTCAAACCAGTCCAAGACCTCTCGATAATCCAAGTACTTGGAGAGGACCCTGCTCTCGTATCTGACCCGCTTGGCTTCACTCCTGCAGAAGATCAATTTGCCATTTTTTATGACTTCGTGCTGAAAATAGATCGGTGAGGAGTTGAGAACTTTCACGTCAAACTCAAATTTATACTTCAGCGCCTTTTCGAGTGCTCCCCCAATCCTCATGGCAAGTCTCGCGGACTCATAAGCTGACCGCGATCTCGACAGCAATACCGCGACATCGATGTCCCTGAACTCTCTCCCCTCATAAAAGGAACCGAAAATATAGCTTAGTTCCACGTCCTTAAACTCCGATAAAATTTTTGCAATTTTCTTGATTATTTCATCTTTTTTTTCCATAGTTTTTCCATATTCGATATTCAATTTCCGACGATAATAAACTTTTGTGCCTTTTGGCGGGAAGAGGTTCGAAAAACAGAAGAACTTGTATCCACGCTTATCGTGCAGTTTGACATATGGCGTGCCGTCGAGCAACCTGTAGATGAACTCCTAGAGCTTGGAGGTGATATCTCATGTGACATGCTTGGTCCTTCAGCGCCCGGAGTTTCAGGAGAACACGCATGCGAACCAAATGATTTCTGAAATCATTTTAATCTCCGGTTTTCGACCTCGTCTAAATTTCTGGATTTATCAGTACTGAGACCTTCGCCACGCTTTTTCGATAGCTCACCCCACGCTATTTAAACCTTCCTTGACAATTATTTACAAAAAAAGCGGAGAAGATCCACTTGAGGGAAAAAAGAGGGCAGAAGGGGGCTGGTTTCAGCCTGAAGTTCAGGTCCATAGAGCCCGCGCTTACCTTCCAGGATGTCATTTTGCTTCCCGGGCTGGCGGAGGTCGAGCCAGCTCAGGTGAACATAAAGTCCAAGGTATCTAAAAACTACTCGCTCAACGTCCCGTTCGTCTCATCGCCCATGGATACGGTCACCGAGAGCGAGATGGCGATAGCGCTCGCCCGTGAGGGCGGGCTGGGCGTCCTCCACCGAAACTGTGCGGTGGAGGAGCAGGTGGAGATGGCGAAAAAGGTCAAACGCGCGGAGTCCGTGGTGATAAGGGACGTGGTCACGGTGGCTCCCACCCAGAGCGTCGCGGAAGCCCTCGAGCTGATGAGGACCCATAACATCTCTGGCCTCCCCGTGGTCGACGGAGAGAGGCTGGTGGGAATCCTGACGGGAAGGGATGTCCGGTTCGCCGACCTGAGCCTGAAGGTGGAGAGCCTGATGACGAAGGATGTCGTCAAGGCTGAGGAGGACATAGATCTCGAGAGGGCCAAGGAGATCCTCCACCAGCACCGCATCGAAAAGCTGCCGATAGTGGACAAGCGTGGGGTACTAAAGGGCCTGATAACCTTCAAGGACATATCGCTCAGGGGCAGGTATCCGGACGCGGTCCGCGACGAGGAGGGCCAGCTCCTGTGCGCCGCCGCTGTTTCTCCATTCGACCTCCAGAGGGCCAAAAAGCTCGATAAGTACGTCGATATCCTCGTGACGGATGTGGCGCATTTCCATAACATCCGGGTGTTCGAGGCGACGAAAAAGATGATTTCCGAGGTGAACGCCGACGTCGTGGTGGGCAACCTCGGGACGTACGAGGCGGCTGAGGACGTCATCACGAAGCTCGATGGAGTGGCGGGATTCAGGGTCGGGGTGGGGTCAGGGTCCATCTGCATAACCACGGAGTCCATGAAGGCAGGGGCTCCGACCCTGTACGCGGTCGCAAAAGTTGCTGACGCGCTTGAGGTTCACGGATCGGATCTCCCCATAATAGCAGATGGTGGGGTCAGAAGTGCAGGAGACATCGCCGTGGCCCTCGCTGCGGGTGCCTCGGCGGTGATGTCCGGAAATCTTTTCGCTAGGTGCAAGGAGGCTCCGGGCACGGTGATGGCGATCGGTGGAAGGTACTACAAACAGTACCGCGGGATGGGCAGTCCCTCGGCGATGGCTAAGCGCTATTCCCTGGATCGATACAGTCAGCCCGCAAAAGGACTGGCAGAGGGCGTCGAGGGGTGGGTGCCCTACAAGGGTGAGGTCAGCGCCGTGGTGCGGGAGCTGGCGTCCGGTCTCCGTGCGTCCATGGGTTATGCGGGGGCCAAGGACATCCGTGAGCTCTGGAAGAAGGCGAGGTTCGCCATGGTGACCGCGGCGGGAGTGGAGGAGACCAGACCCCACGATATATTGCTCCCAAGCGAAAGCACCGAAAGGATGAAGTGATCGGGAGTATCCGCTTCAGTGCTTAAAGTGCCGTATGCCCGTGAACACCATAGCCAAACTGTGCTTGTCCGCTGATTCGATCACTTCCGCGTCGTGGATCGAGCCCCCTGGTTGGATTATCGCAGTGATTCCAGCTTCTGCCGCCTTTTCGATGGTGTCCGAAAACGGGATGAATCCGTCGGAGGCGAGCACGGCCCCTCTGGATTCCTCCCCGGCTTTCCTGATCGCTATCTCCGCGGAGTCGACGCGGCTTGTCTGTCCTGCCCCCACGCCAATGGCCTGTTTTTCCTTTGCGACCACGATGGCGTTCGACTTTACGTGTTTCACCACCTTCCAGGCGAAGAACAGGTCTTCCATCTCTTTTTCTGAAGGTTTCTTCCGGGTGACGGTTTTTATCTCCTCGGGCTTCAGGCTCAGGACATCCCTCTCCTGAACCAGCACCCCTCCGGAGACCGGACGGACCTCCAGCCCGTTTTCCCCTCCGTTCGAGACCTTTATCACGCGCAGGTTCTTTTTCCTTCCAAGCACGTTCAGGGCCCCAGCATCGTACTCGGGGGCAACTAGGGCTTCGATGAAGGTGGATGTTAGCTCCTTGGCCGTAGCTTCGTCCAGCCGGCGGTTCACGGCCACTATGCCGCCGTATGCGGAGACGGGGTCGCAGGCGTGAGCCCTTTTGTATGCTTCGAGCAAATCGGAGCCGGTAGCCACGCCACACGGGTTTCCGTGCTTGATCACCACGGCTGTGGGTTCCTCGAACTCGTCGGCAATGCTCAGGGCCGCGTTCAGGTCGAGTATGTTGTTGAATGAGAGCTGCTTTCCCTGGAGCTGTTCTCCTCCGACGATGCCCTTGCCACTGCCCGCGTACAGGGCGGCTTTTTGATGCGGGTTTTCTCCGTACCTCAGTTCTTGGACTTTCCTGTACGTCAGGGTCAGCGTCTCGGGAAATTTGCCAGCGCCGAACTTTTCTCCCAAATATTTTGAGATCACCGCATCGTACCTCGCGGTGTGGGCAAACGCCTTCGCCGCGAGCTTTTCCCTGGTTCTGTCTGAGAGCGTCCGATCGTTTTTCCTCAGTTCCTCCATGACCCAGGAGTAGTCCGATGGGTCGACGATAACCGCCACATCCCTGTAATTTTTAGCGGCCGAACGGAGCATTGCGGGACCGCCTATGTCTATGTTCTCGATGATCTCCTCCATCTCGTCGGTTCTCTTTATCGTCTCCTCGAATGGATAGAGGTTCACCACGACCAAATCTATAGGCTGCACGCCCTGCTCCTTCAGTTCCTGCACGTGTTTTTTGTTCCCTCTGATGGCGAGGATCCCTCCATGGATCTTCGGATGGAGGGTCTTGACCCGACCGTCCAGCATCTCCGGAAACCCCGTAATTTCGGAGGCATCCTTCACCTCAACCCCGTTCTTCCTCAGGACTTTTGCGGTGCCACCCGTGGATATGATTTCGATGCCGAGTTGCTGGAGTCCCCTCGCCAGCTCCACGACCCCCGACTTGTCTGAAACGCTTATCAGCGCACGATTCACCGACATCTCATCCCAGAAATTCAGGGTTGGGTGATGGAATAAATGTTTTTGCCGTGTTCAGACCCTCAGTCCCATCGCGGCCTTTATGAAGGAGTCGAACACGGGCGATGGTTTTGTAGGTCTCGATTTGAACTCGGGATGGAACTGGGTTGCCAGGAAAAACGGATGTTTTGGCAGTTCTAGGATTTCCATACGCCTTCTGTCCGGAGACTTTCCGGAGAACCTCAATCCGCCTCTGACAAGCTTTTGGATGTACTTCGGGTTTACCTCGAACCTGTGGCGATGCCGCTCGCTGATCCGCTTTCTCCGGTATATCCTGAACGCCATGGAACCGTCGGATATCCGGATCTCGTGCGCCCCGAGCCTCATGGTACCCCCGAGCTCCTTCACCTTTTTTTGTTCGGGCAGAAGGTCGATGACCGGGTGAGGGGTCTTTGGGTCCACCTCAACGCTGTTCGCCCCTTTGAGTCCGATGCTCCTGGCGAACTCCACGACCGCAAGCTGGAATCCGAAGCACAGCCCGAGAAACGGGATCGAGTGCTTTCTGGCGTACGATATGGCCGCTATCTTTCCCTCGGTCCCCCGCTGTCCGAAACCCCCCGGCACGAGCACCCCATCGTAGACGGATAGTCTTTCCAGCTCCTCCTTTGATTCCTCAAATCTTTCCGCCTCCAGCCAGTCTATCTCGACCCGGCATCCGTGGACGCTCGCGGCGTGTTTGAGCGCTTCGTTTATGCTCAGGTACGTGTCGGAGATCCGGACGTACTTTCCGACCATCGCGATCTTCAACACGCGTCTCGCACGCTCCATTCGTTCCACGACTTCCCTCCATCCCGAGAGGTCCTTTTTCTGGGGCGTGAGCTTCAGCCGTCTCGTGAGAAGACCCCCCAGCCCCTCGTCCTCCAGCAGGAGCGGAACGGTGTATATATTTTTCACGTCCTGAGCGCTGATCACGGCGTTTTCCGGAACGTTGCAGAAGAGCGATATCTTGCGTTTTGCGTTTTCCGTGAGTGGAGATCCACTCCGGCATACCACGGCGTCCGGCATTATACCGAGTTCCCGAAGCTCCTTGACGCTGTGCTGGGTGGGTTTTGTCTTCTGTTCCCCAACCACCTCTAGGACCGGGACCAGGGTGACGTGGACGAAGGCCACGTTGTCCCGCCCCTCCTCGAGCCGCAGCTGTCTCACGGCTTCCAGAAATGGCATGCTCTCTATGTCCCCCACCGTTCCGCCTATCTCCACCAGACACACATCCGCCCCGCTCTCCCGTGCGACCTGACGGATGCGACTCTTTATCAGCTCCGTGACGTGGGGGATGATCTGGACGGTCTTTCCGAGATAGTCCCCCTTTCTCTCCTTTCTTATCACCTCCCCATAGATCTGCCCGGTTGTGATGTTGTGATTTTTCGTCAGATTTATGTCGAGAAACCGTTCGTAGTGTCCCATGTCCAGATCTATCTCGCCTCCGTCATCCGTGACGAAGATCTCTCCGTGTTCGAATGGATTCATCGTGCCCGCGTCGACATTTAAATACGGGTCGATCTTGATCGCGGTGACTTTGAACCCGCGCGACTGGAAGAGTTTCCCGATGGAGGCGGTGGTTATCCCCTTCCCCAGACCGCTCATCACCCCGCCGGTCACAATCAGATATTTCATATTTTCACCTCAACTCACCCTGGGGATCACATCTCTCGAGGTAGGGAGGAACTATGTAGTTTTCGGTTTTGGGCGGGCTGAGGGCAAAAAAGTGCAGAATAACTGATTCGGCCGGGCGATTTGCCGCGATTGACGTGCCCTTAAATAGTTTATATACTTGTTTCGGCGACCCCCCTCCCCGGAAATCGCTTGAACGCATCGGAATAAATCGGGCCTGATAGCCATGCGAAAATGTCTCGTCCTGAACGTGCTCCCGCTGACCGGGGTCAAGCGAGGGAAGCTGCTCGAGACCTACGGGTCCTTCCTCCGGATGGTCCGGGAGTGCTTCGCGCTGGTCAAGTCCGGCAGGGCCAAAAGCGGCGCCGAACTCCACCGTCTGACTTATTACGGCCATCGACAGCGGTTCGGAGTCGCAGCTCAGCTCGTCTGTGAAGCCTGCCAGTGTGCATGGAGCGCCCGCAAAACCGCCGACCGTATTAACCGCGTCTCCGTTCGTTTCGACCGGCGTCTCTTCGGCCTCAAGACCACGCGGAGGGGCAACCCGACCCTGAGCGTTCGCGTCAACTCTGAACGAATAGGTCTGCCAGTCGCTCAGGATGGAGCATGGCAGAGGCTCCAAGCCCACCTCGAAGCAGGCTGGGAGATCAGCTCCGTGATCATGCGTCACGACCTCAAGTTCCTCGCCGTCCTGCGAAAGGACGACCCACCGAAACGAGAAACTCCCAACGTGCTGGGGGTGGACATCAACGCTGGCAGCGTCGCGGTGACCATCCTCAGCACTAGGGGCAAAGTGTTGAGACAGCTCTACCTCGGACAGGACTTGGTGAGGATACAGACGAAGTTTGAGAAGCGAAGGGCGAAGCTCCAAGCCCATCGAGACACTCGAAACCGAAGCAAGGCTGGCAAGAAACTCAAGCGATTCAGCCGACAACAGCGAAACTACACGCGGACCCGGTGCTGGCAGCTCGCGGCGGAAATTGTCAAGCTTGCTGGACAGTTCGAGGCCCGGATAGCCCTCGAGCGGCTCAAGCACCTGCGGAAGCGAAGGGGAGAGTGGGGAAAGCGATCGCGGAAGAAGGTGAACCGAATTCCCTACGGTCTCCTGCGGTTCGCCATCGAGCACAAGGCGGCTCAGGAAGGCATCGACGTGCAGGTGGTCAATGCACGATACACCTCGCAGACATGTCCCCGATGCGGGCTCGTGGACAAAGCCAACCGCCGAAATTTCCACTACTTCATGTGCGTCCGGTGCAATTTCGAGGCCAACGCGGATCGGGTGGCTTCGCTCAACCTTTGCCGCAGGGCGGAACCGAAGGGGTGGCGCCCCAGACAGCCAGAGTCCCAGATTCCTGCGGCCGGCGGCCCGGTCAACGGCCGCGTCTTGTCCGGTGAGGGTGTGAGTTGGCAACTTCGATCACCTGAGGGACAAGCTCCGTCCTTTAGGGTGGAGTAGTTGACCGGTGTACACTTCCAATCATCTCTTCTACATTCTTAAACCCCTGGGTCTGGAGATATCTCTCGATCCCGCCGGAGACCTTTTTGAATATTTCCACCCCTTCCGTGGCCACCGCGGAGCCTATCTGCACAGCTCTGGCCCCGGCTAGCAAAAACCCAACCGCTGTCCGCCAGTCCCCGACCCCTCCGCATCCGATGAGAGGTATCGATACAAGCGGATAGAGCTCGTGTACGCACCTCAGTGCTATCGGATAAATCGCGGGGCCCGAAAGTCCCCCGTAAACGTTCGACAGCACCGGCCTGCGGACCTCCACGTCTATCAGCATTGCCCTCACGGTGTTGATGAGGACCACGGCGTCGGCGCCGGAATTCTGGGCGGCGATGGCGGAATCGATCAGGCTGTCGCTGAGTCCGAGCTTTACGTGGACCGGTATCCTCAGCGTTCCGGTCACCTCCTTCACTACCTCCCGGACGGATGATGGGTCGGCACCTATCTCGATCCCGTGCTTTTTGACGTGTGGACAGGAGAGGTTGAGTTCGACCGCGTCTGCGCCGGCCTCTTCAGCTCTCGCGCATATCTCCGCGAATTCCTCACCACGGGCTCCAGCGACGCTCACGATCACGGGTACCCTTCCTCTTTTCGCCTCCGGGAGTTCTCTGGAGAGAAATTCCTCGTATCCCTGATTTGCGAGTCCAACCGCGTTCACCAGCCCCATGTTTGTCCCGGCGATGACGGGTGTCGGATAACCCTCCCGTTTCTCCCTTGTCAGACTTTTCGTCACGACCGCTCCGGCTCCTCCATCTACTGCCGCCCGTCTCAGCAGAGATCCATTGCAGAGCACCCCGGAGGCGAGGATCGTCGGATTTTTGAGCCTCAACCTGCCTAGCTTAATACCAAGTTTTGACATTTTTTCCCCACCCCTTGGTACCGACTATCTCCCCGTTCAGCATGACCGGCTCTCCCCTGACTACTGTGGCCAGCGCGGCGCCTTCTACCTCCATTCCCTCGAACGGACTGTACTTGCCCTTGCTCGCGAAGGTCTGTGGGTCTATCCTTCCCTTTCGATGGAGGTCCACCACGGTGAGGTTCCCGAGTTTTCCCTCCTCGATCGATCCGACTCCAGCCAGCCCCAATATCCTGGACGGACTGACAGCGCATGCTCTCACTACATCTTCCACCTCAAGCACCTTTCTGTTCACGAGGGTAAGGAGGAGTGGAAGCGTCGTCTCCAGACCGGGAAAGCCAGGAGAGGCGGTTATGGGATCTCTTTTTTCCTCGAGCGGATGGGGTGCATGGTCCGAGCCGATCGCGTCG
>CAZMCI010000006.1:30944-36426 GCA_964564905.1 Hadarchaeota archaeon (SeqCode)
TCAGGTGTGCCCACTGAGCCCATTTCCGTTTCCACGAAGAATTTTGGATTTTCGGCATGCACGACCACAGGCATGTTTTTTCTCGATGCGAACTCCAGTACCCTTTCCGAGAGCGGACGTCTGCCGGTGTAAAACTCGTGCTGCATGAATATCTTGAATCCTATTGCCAGCTCTTGGATCTCGTCCCTGAGGTCTTCCTCACGCTCCGGCACGCCGTAGTAGAGAGCGTAGTCCACCAGGGACTTGTTGCTCGCCACTTTTTCCCGTCTCGCCAGCACGTCGGGCCGGTTCACGCGGGGTCGGGTGTTTGGCATATCTGCTACCACTGTGAATCCCCCCATCGCAGCAGCGCTCGTCCCCGTGAAAAAATCCTCCTTGTGACTGTACTCGAAATCCCGCATGTGAACGTGCATGTCGATCAGGCCGGGAAGCACGATACGCCCTTTTCCGTGATAGTCGAGGACTTGGTCGGCGGGTTCTTGGATCACCTTTGCTATTTTTGTGATGCGCCCGTTTTCCACCATCACCGAGGCGTCAACTAGCCCACCTCGCGTGAATATCTTTCCAGTTACGAGAAGTCTCATATCTCCACCACCGATCCAGATGCATCCCGTTTTTTTCTGCCGAAGTCCGTGCTGAGCAGGACCTCCCCGTCGAAGACCGGTCCGTCTGTGCACACGCGCAGTCCCGTTGGATCCAGCACGCACGAGCCACATATGCCGAACCCGCACTTCATATACCGCTCCAGCGAGGCCTGCACGCGGATTCCCTTTCCGAGTGCTTTCCGGACCACCTCGTACATCATCCGCTCCGGACCGCAGGTGAGCACGAGCTCGAAGCGTTTTTCCTCCAGCACTTCGTCCAGCACGTCCGTTACCATTCCCTTGCGCCCAGCCGATCCGTCCTCCGTGATGATGCGCACATCCATCCCGAGCCTTCTGGCTTCCTCGAGAAACAGGAGTTCGGAGGCGGTCTTCGCACCGGCGAGGTATGTGCATTCTGCTCCGGATTTCGATATGAAACTGGCCGCGTATATCAGAGGGGCAACCCCGTATCCACCCCCCACCAGAAGATACGAGCTCCCGCTGAGGTGAAAGTGCGTTCCAAATGGCCCCCTGATCATCACGATCTCGCCCTTTTCGAGTGCGTGAAGTCTGGCCGTGGTCTCCCCCCTGTTCGCCACGGATATCCTGAGCGCGCCGTCCTCAACCCCGGAGATGCTCATGGGGATCTCCTCCCCCCCGGGCACCCACACCATCACGAACTGTCCGGGGAGGGGATCCTTCCGAAGCGGGTTTTCCAGGTAAAACGATTTCACGGTGGGGCTCTCGTTCACAGATTTTTTGATTTTGGTCCCCACGAATTCAAAGTCACCGTAGGAAAAAGCTACTCTCGCCTTTCCGGGACCGGGGTCATGTTTTTCCGGCAAGCCCATCACTCAGCCCGGGAGGGTGTACTGAGCCGCGACCTCGTCGTGGGTGATGTACGTGCCGCAGTACTCGCATACGAGGAGGGTAGGTGTCCGGGAAACGACCCTGAAGGAGGGAGTGACGGGTTCCCGTGGCTTGTTCGAGATGCAGTTCGGGTTCGTGCACTTGAGAAGTCCCTTTATCTCGTCCGGCAGTTTCACCTTGGTCTTCCTCGCCACCCTGTAGTTTTTGACGAGGTTGATGGTGGCCTCGGGGGCGATCAGGGCTATCCTGTCGACCTCGCGGGGGACGAGCTCTCGCCCCTCGATTTTCACGATGTCCTTCTTTCCGAGTTTTTTGCTCTGGGCATTTATCATGATCGCGACCGTGTGCCCTTCCTCTCCGGTGATTCCCAGGATCCTCAGCACGTTTAGCGCCTGTCCCCCCGGGATGTGGTCTATCACGGTTCCGTCCCTTATCTTCTTGACGGTGAGTTCCTCCGAGTTCGTTCACATCACCTTCCCCAGCAGCAGGGCAAGCAGGGCCATCCGGACCGGGACGGCGTACGCGGCCTGCTGGAAATATCTGGCAAAGGGCATTTCGTCCACCTGCAAATCTATCTCGTCCACCTTCGGGAGGGGGTGCATGATGATGAGCGATTTCTTGGCATCGCTGAGAAGTTCCGGATCCACCCGGTAACTTCCCTTTACCTTTTCGTACTCCGCGGGGTCTGGGAACCTCTCCTTCTGGATCCGGGTCACGTACAGGACATCCAGGTCATCGATGATTTCTTTGAGATCCCCTCCATCTGAAAACCTCAGCTTCGTCCTGCGGAGGAAATCCATGATCTCCTTTCTGGGTTTCAGCGATGCCGGTGAGATCAGGGACACCTTTTTCGGCCTGAATTTCGTGAGCGCGTACATGAGCGAGGACGCGGCCCTCCCGTACCTGAGATCACCGGTGAGCGCGATGTGAAGACCGTCTATTCGTCCCAGTTCTCTCCATATGGTGTAGAGATCGACCATCGCCTGGGTCGGGTGATGCTTGCTCCCGTCCCCGCCGTTTATCACCGGAACGTCGGCGACCTCGGCCGCGAGTTTCGCCGCTCCCTCGATCCGGTGACGTATCACCACCACATCGGCGTAGGCATCCAGCATCCTCACCGTGTCCGCCAGGTTCTCACCCTTGGCGAGCGATGTGCCCTCGGACTCGGAGAAACCTATCACCGAACCCCCGAGCCTGTGCATTGCGGTCTCGAAGCTGAGCCGGGTGCGGGTGCTGGGCTCGAAAAACGCGGTGGCGAGCACCCTGCCTCTCAGCAACGGACGTTCGAGCTTCCGGGCCCGTTCCATCTTGTGAGCTTCTCTGAAGATCTTCTCCAGCTCGGATCTCGTGAAGTCGAGGATGGATATCACGTCACGTCCTTTTAACATCCTTTTTCACCCCTGATGTACCTCATTACCCTTTCGTAATCATCATACGGTATGATTCCTTTTAAGTGAAGTTCCCGGATGAGCTCGGATGCGGTCATCAGTGCTGTGAGCTTGACGTCCATCTTTGCGAGGTTGTCCCTGCCCCCCTGCTCCCGATCTACCAGCACTATTGCGTGATCAACCCTTGCTCCAACCCCCCGTATGGCACCGATTGCTTTCTGCAGGTTTACCCCCGAGGTGATGACATCGTCCACGACCAGCACGGAATCGCCCCTGTTGACCACTCCTTCGATCAAACTCCTGGTTCCGTGGGCTTTCTCCTCTTTTCTCGCGTAGAGGAATGGTTTCTTCAACTTGTATGCGACCAAGGTGGCGATAGGGACGCCAGCCGTTGCTACCCCCGCGACGCGGTTGAAGTCGAGCTTCATGTCTTTGAGCTTGGCAACGTATGCGTCGGTCACTAGCTCCAGCAACTCCGGGTGGGAGGGAACACTCCTGAGGTTTATGTAGTATGGGCTCGTGGCACCTGAGGAGAGCCTGAACTCTCCCACTAGAATGCAGTTGTTCTTGGCCAGAGCCAACGCGATTTTTGATATATCGGTGCTCATTTTCTCATTGCCTCCAGTACCTCCCTTGCTTTCTCCCTTGGGGATGGAGCCTGCGCAATGCTCCTTCCGATGATCTCGAAGTCGGCGCCCGCCTTGAGGGCCGAGCCGAAAGGTGCACCTTGGACACCGACTCCAGGTGAGAACACGAGTTTGGAGGGTTGGGTCTTCTTCGCGCGGGCGATGAGGTCTGGGTAGGTTGCGGGTAAGACGAATCCATGCACCTCGGCGGCTATTGCTATCCTGAGCAGATCTTCCAGATGCCTGTTTAGATGTTCGGCCGCGCCCGGGTGGCTCATCGCGCATAGCCCGATAACTCCCTTTTTCTTATCGTTCGCGAGTTCCACAACCTGATCGATTGCTCCCCTGTTCCCGATTGCCGCGTGAACTATGAGGGCATCGAAACCGGTTTCAAATACCTGCTCCGCCACCAGTCGATTCACATGTCCTATATCAGCCATTTTCGAGTCACAGATGAAGAAAAAGCTCTTCCTGGAGGATTTGATGATTTCCTCGATCTGGTCCAACCCCAGGCCGAATATGGCCGGGAGTCCTATTTTGACACCAGCCACCAGACCGTCCAGTTCGGTGAGGAGGTTTTGAAGTCGGGTGCGAACTTTGAGTCTCTCTTCAGACCTCTCTTCGCGCAACTTAATTTTATAGGGATTGAAAACGGGATCAAACGCAAGCACTATTCTCGAGTTTGTCTTTCCCGCCGCTTCCAATGCTCGTTTAACGAAGGCCTCGGTCACAAGCCCTTCCTTAGTTTGATGCGGGGGCTTATAAAAGGCTTGTGATGGCTTTGTTTTCAAACGGCTTTTGGAGGCGTGATCGGGATGATCGCGATGGTGCACGTAGCTATGGGGTGCGCAGGTCGAGATGGGTGGATCCAGTGTAGGCTTTTACCCAAATAGCTCGACAAAAATCGGGCTATCGCTCAGGGTTATTTGTGATGCATCCATCTGAGTCTCATTTCCAAAGATATCTGTTACTTTAACCGTGCCAGTGATCTCGGTGGACACACTCCCCACCCCCCAAAGCACATAAACTGACTTATTGTCGACGGTGAACTTGTACTGATATTGGGCCAGCTCTTCCACCGAGGTGAAATAGTCCAACTTGGCAGCCAGGGTTCGGTAAGCATAGTAACTCGGTCGCTTGTTACCGTTTCTGTCAATCAAGGTCGACCACGCCAGTCCAGAATTGGGGTCCCAGTGGGGCATCTCGGTGAGTTCGCTTGGGGATATTTTGGTGAAACCCTTGGCGAAGGCGTAAACGTAACTCCGCGCTAACCTTCGAGCAGCCTCTTCCTGCGTGATATCCTCGTGGGGACCTTCCATTCCCGTGAACTGAGACTCGGTCAGCCAAATAGGTTTGGAGTTGGAGGACGATGGACCGATACCCTTCTGCTCCAAGTAGGAGATCAGCTCGTCAACCTGTAGATATTCTTGGTAACAGTGATAGCTGAATATATCGAAATAGCTGGCCCCTCCTGAGTTAATTACATAGTCAAAGGTTGGATTTCCTGGCCCAACGACTGCTCCACACGCGAGCTGGGCATCAGGGCAAGCCTCTTTAAGTGCCTGATAAGACTTCTGCAAATACTCTAGGTACATCTCGTTTGAAAAGCCTCTCCACGGATATCTAGGGTCGCTGTATGCGGGATTGCCCGGATCAAAAACCATTACTTCGTTGCAAATTTCATAAACCATTATTGGATAGACCAGCCCCTGCATGTCATTTTCACCATCATTGTCATAACGTTCAACGACTTTCTTCAAGAAATCGGCGAACTCCTGCGCGGTTGGCCAAACACCATTTTGGTCCGCTCTTGGATTCAAGATACCGTACATTGTTACTCCGTACTGTTGTCCTTGTACAACTTGGTTATTCAACTGGCTAAAATCTATGTTGGATGAGGTGGCTACTTGGCGAGTAACATCCCAAGGTAATCTTTTCCAGTGACCCCTAGGTCCTGCATGGCAGCGAAGTCCGTGCTTTCTCCACCCCCGCCACCAAAGCGGCCATCCTTTAA
>CAZMCI010000007.1:0-34062 GCA_964564905.1 Hadarchaeota archaeon (SeqCode)
AGGTGTTTCTAACTATGTAGTCAACGATGTACGTTGGCGTGTAGTAAATCCCCTGTTCCTTTCGGTAAGTGTGTTTTTCTTTCACTACCGCCCGTTTCGCAGTTTTCTTCAGGATGTGACCCAAATACTGCTCGTACACGTTGCCGAGGACATCTGCATCTATTGCGGAAAAATCGTAACTTATTGTCCTGTCTCTGGTGTGATACAAGTCTTTTATTACTCCCTCAATAACTTCATTGCTTATCTCCAGATCATCACATAGATGATGCTGAAACAGTTTGCTGTTGTACTCTTCGTCGAAATGCCTGAAAACATCAACTATGTGTTCAAAGAGTGTACCCCTGCGTTTTGTTTCCCACTCTCGTATCGTGGATATCAACGATTTCGGCTCTAACCCTCTATCCTCACAGTTTCTGATGAAGATCAACCTGTCGATGATCCTCTGAACGGCTTCGTCCAGTTCCTCCTCAGTGAGTTTCTTACTCTTGTTTCTCCACGCGATATCTTTGGAAAGCTCAGCCCGCCACTTGGTTAGATCGATGAGCAGCTGGTCTCCGACGGGAGTTTTTTTGGATTTTTTGCCCCATTTCTCAGCTTCTTTATCCAATAAGCCCTGTTCAAAACTTTCTCTGGATAAAAGCCACAATTCTTCGAACCTGTCCAAAAACTCTTGGCAGGGTATGGTCTTCAAATGGCTCTGAAATAGATTTGTGGTTTTCCACTCAGCGTTGAATATTTTCACATATTCAAAATCGGTGAGGACGGCCCAAGAGCAGCCCTTGTGCCAAGCATAGTTTATTGCCTGTTTTGCATATTCGGGTTTGTCCAAGTCTGCTTTCAGCGGTTTGGCCTCAAGAAAAAATTTTGGAATTCCATCAATCCTGAAACCGTAATCAACCCTTCCTTTTGATATCTTTTCTTCAGCTGTGACTTCACTTGAATCTTCAACGTTCCAACCTAGGGCGCGAAATAATGGAAGAATGAAGTCTTTTTTCGTCATTTCTTCGTTATACTTGCTGACTCTCCCTTCTTCAACGACTTTACGATATTTCTCAAGTAGTCTCTTTATCTGTTGTTTGGCGGTTTCTTTGTCCATTACGAGCGCCCCCCGCCAGTAAATTGAAAATGGAGATATTAAAATTATTTATTTTCGATCAGTCCATGCTGAGGAATCTACTGGTACTTTTTTTCTAAACGGAATAGACGAAAGAAAATCTGGTAATTTGGGATTCTCATTGCCGTAAGAGTCAAGTAAGATGACATCGCCACTTACCGCCGATATTGGGATTGGAAAAATCTTTTGTTCGACACCCCAAGGAATCTTAATAAATCCATCTTTTTGAGCGTGTTCATTGACCCATTCTATCGCCGTTCTTAGTTCATTCATCCATTCTTTAGTTAGTCGAAGATCTTTAGTTCGTTTGTCCTCCCATAGCTTGTACGATATTGCATAGCAATACCAAAAGAGGTTAGCATTTTGAGGTTTGTGTTTGAGAATAGTGTCTACTATTTCTGGATTACTTTTTACTCTTTTCTCAAAAAAGAAATAGATCGGAATTTCTTTTCCTTTTATTTTTACGAGTTTGTTCAATAACACAGACAGACAAAACAACAACGGATGAAGACTGTCGGACTGGTGTATGTGTTCTTCCACTCTTTTCCCATTGAGTTCAATATGGTAATCACCTTCATCAGAATCGGTATCGTCAATCTTAAAAGTAAATTTCCGGTTTTCTTGATAAATCACTACAGTTTTTGTTCGGCCACCTTTAATATGGACGAATCGAATAATGATCTCGCCATCTTTTAGTTCCCACTTTCCTCTAATCCACTGTAGATGAGTTTCGGGGTCGAAATCAATATGTTCAGAATAGCCTCGGTGCTTCTCAGGATTTGTGTCTATGCTAAACCTAAGAAATCCCTTATCGACCGGGTTTGGAAAAATGTTGGTATATCTCATCGTAATCACTTTTTTATCTCAGTAACAATTATTTTTTCATTACTACTTAGCTGATTTTGTAAGAACCTCATTTTAAAATTGGATGAAAAAGCATTCAGAAAATAAGAAATAGACTGCACGACTTTTTGAGACTGTGAGCTACCACCATTTTTAGAGTGAGGTGGTTCACCATTCCAACTCATTAAATAACAACTCCCCAATAATACACCGAGGCGACCCGGCATGCTGAAACATAGGGTAAATGTTTCCTACATACAGCGCAATTACCGTGCAAAACGGTTCGAGCCCAGAACCTTCAGTATTGTATGATTAATAATACATATGTATGAAAAAAGTATCAAAACTGGAGATCACCGAGAATTATCTGAAACTGCTGGCATTATTCACGGGAGGATTTGGTAGGAACATCGCATATACGGGAGATCGAAAACTGTTGGGAATAGGTTCGGGAACTGTCCAATTGCTCCCTGAAGCCTTTGAAAAAAGCGGTGTTCTCGGATAATAGAAAGGGATATAAATGAATGGAACAAAATCGTTACATATGGAACAAAATTTATTATATAAGCTCGTGGGCGCCCTTCTTGAAGGGAGCACCCACGCTAGGGCTCTGGCCAAAAAGCTGAACACCAACCACATGACGGTGGCTAGGAAGCTGAAAGAACTCGTGGACGAAAATGTGCTGGACTTCAAGATGGAGGGGAAAAACAAGATTTACTCCATCAAAAAAAGCCTGGAAGCGAGAAACTACGCCCTCATGGCAGAAACATACAAGCTGAACGAGTGCCTGAAAAAGCACCCAGAACTCAGGAAGATCGTCGATAGCATCCAGAAGAACCCCAAGGTGGAGCTGGCGATTATCTTCGGAAGCTATGCCACGGGCACCGTGAGCAAAGGCAGCGACATAGACCTATTCGTGGAAACTAGGGACAGGAATTTGAAGCGGGAGCTGGAGCAACTGAACTCACGACTGAGCGTAAAAATCGGAACTTACGACAGGTCAAGCCCGCTCATAAAGGAAATCGAGAAAAACCACGTGATCGTAAAAGGGGCCGAGTTATTCTATGAGAAAAGCAGGTTTTTTTATTGAGCTGTACCGGGAAGGCAAGCTCAGGCTCGTTGAACCGAATGAGGAAATGAAAGCAGCCTACCTGAAAAAATCTGAAAGCTACCTCGGATCAGCGAAGTTGCTGTTGGATAACGACAGGCTGGAAGAATCCGTTTCCATGACGTATTACAGCATGTACTATGCGCTTCTTTCCCTGTTTTTCAGGATAGGTATCAAGTGTGAAAATCATTCTGCCGCGATAATCCTGCTAAAAGAGGTGTTCGGCATCGATAACTCCGAAATATCCTCGGCCAAAAAGGAAAGGATAGACAAGCAGTACTACATCGATTTTTCCATCACCAAGGAAGAAGTTAAAGAAATGATTTCGACGGCGGAGGAGTTTAACTCCAAAATCTTGGATTTCGTGGAAAAATTGAACAGTGAGAAGATAGCGAGGTTCAGGGAAAGGACAAAAAAGTTGCTGAAGCGCGTGTAGTTACATCAGGCTCTACAGAAAAACCTTGTGGAAAGTTTTTGTGGTCGATTTGAATCAGTTTTTGAAGCAAATTCAGACAGAAAATCCCAAAACTTCCAATCTTTCTGAAGATTAATAACAACCCCATTCAATATATCAGCGAGGCGACCCCACATGCCAAAACGCCGCGTAAAGGTCCTGGATACCACTCTTCGGGATGGAGAGCAGACCCCGGGGGTGGCGCTGGCCCCAGAACAAAAACTGGAGATAGCCCGCGCGCTCGACGACCTTGGGGTGGACGTGATCGAGGCCGGAGCCGCGATAACCTCGGAGGGCGAACGCAGGGCGATAAAGCTGATATCGAAGGCGGGACTGGACGCCGAGATATGCAGCTTTGCGCGCGCCGTTCGATCCGATGTGGACGCGGCGCTCGAGTGCGACGTCGACAGCGTGCACCTGGTCGTGCCGACCTCGGACCTCCACCTGAAGTACAAACTCAGGAAGACGAGGCAGGAGGTGCAGAGGATGGCGCTGGACGTCGCTCGTTACGCTCTGGATCACGGATTGACGGTTGAATTTTCCGCGGAAGATGCCACCCGTACGGAGCCAGCGTTCTTGATGAAGATACTCTCGGCGGCCGTGGATGAGGGTGTCCAACGCGTATGCGTATGCGACACGGTTGGGATCCTCACTCCCGAATCATCGGCCAAGCTCTTCTCAGACATAACGAAGCAGCTCAAGGTGCCCGTGGCCGCGCACTGCCACGATGACTTTGGGATGGCGACGGCGAACACTTTGGCGGCAGCACGCTCCGGTGCAGGGGAGGTACACGTGACGGTGAACGGCCTCGGAGAACGCGGAGGAAATGCGGCGCTGGAGGAGGTGGTCCTCGCGCTTTCCCATCTCCACGGGCTCAGGACCGGGATCAGGCTCAACAAACTCTACCAGGTCTCGAAACTGGTGGAGCAGCATACGGGCGTCCCCGTTCCCCCGAACAAGGCGGTTGTGGGCGAGAACGCGTTTGCCCACGAGGCCGGAATCCACGCGCACGGGGTGCTGGCTTATCCTGGAACATACGAGCCGGTCTCCCCGGAGGTCGTAGGACACCATCGCAGGCTGGTCTTCGGAAAACACGTTGGCACCCACGCCATCGAAAGTGAACTTCGAAGGATGGGCCTGAAGCCGACGAAGATGCAGGTTCAGAAGATATCGGATCAGGTCAAGCACCTGGGTGACAGGGGGAAGATGGTCACCGATGCAGAGTTGCGCGCGATAGTGGATGCGGTGATGGGCAGGAAGTTCAAGGAGGTAGTCAAGCTCGAAGAATTGACCGTGGTCAGCGGCAATCGCGTGACCCCGACATCCTCCGTGAAGGTAAAATTCGGGGATAAAGAGGTGGTCGAGTCAGGTCTGGGGATAGGTCCCGTGGATGCGGCCATGAACGCGATAAAGAAGGTGGTGGAGGGGATGGCGAACATCCGGCTTAAGGAATACCACGTGGATGCCATCTCCGGTGGGACCGACGCGGTCGTCAGCGTGGTCGTAAAGCTAACCGATGGAAAACGGATAGTAACCGCACGTGGCACGAGTGGTGATATAATCATGGCAAGCGTCCAGGCGATGCTGAACGGGGTCAACCGTCTGCTCTGGGACCGAAAGCTTGGAGGGTCATGATGCCAAAGGCCAAAAAACTGACCCCGGCCGAGGAGATCGAGCGCCTGCGGATACCTAAACCGGGAGAGGTACTGGGCGTGGTGGAGCAGATGTTTGGGTTTGACCGCCTGAGGGTTAGGTGCAGGGATGGCCATGTGCGCAACTGTCGCATTCGTGGAAAAATTCGAAAACGGATGTGGGTGCGCGAGGGGGACGTGGTCATAGTTGCCCCCTGGCCCGTGCAGGGGAACGAGAAAGGGGACATAATGTACCGCTACACGAACACCCAGGTTGAGTGGTTGAGGAGAAAGGGTCTCTGGGAGTAGAGGGAGTTCTGTGGACGGAGATCTGGGAGCCCTACTCCGAAGGCTGGAGCACCGTAAATTGGAAAGGCTCGAGAAGGATTCGGAGACCTACAAGATCATGGAGAGGGTTTTCGACACCTCCACCTTGCTTACCCTGTATCGCATGATCAACCGCGGGGTGATGGAATTTTTTTATGGAGCGGTTTCCACGGGCAAAGAGGCGAACATCTTCTGCGCCCTGGATAGAGAAGGAAATTACGTGGCGGTGAAGATCTACAGGGTGGCCACATCAAACTTCAAGAACATGCATCGATATCTGTCCGGAGATTCACGTTTTGGGAGGGTCCCGAAGAAAAGGAGGGAGATCGTTCACGCCTGGACTTCCCGGGAATTTAAGAACCTCCAGAGGGCTTACGAGGCTGGAGTCCCGGTGCCCAGGCCCATAGACTGTGAGAAAAACGTGCTCGCCATGGAGTTCGTCGGAGAAAATGGCGTTCCATATCCCCGCATGAAGGACGTCCCCCCGCGTGAGCCAGAGCGAGTCTTCGACAAATTGGTCGATGCCGTGAAAACCCTGTACCGCGAGGCGGGAATAGTCCACTCTGACCTGAGCGAATACAACGTGTTGCTTACCCCCGACCCCGTGCTCATAGACTTCTCGATGGGGACGGATCGCGCGAACCCCGCGGCCGAGGAACTTCTCACGAGGGATCTGGATAAGCTGACGAGGTACTTCCGCAAGCTCGGAGTGGATGTGCCCCCGCTCGAGCAGCTGCTGGAGGAGATCTCGGGCGTTTAGCCAACCCCGGGAGTCCCCGACAAAAAGTCTAAAAATCGCAGGTTTTCTGGTATTATGGTGTTTATTTCAAATCCAGCTCGTCAGGAGTTGGGCTTGTGAGGGTGCTGGTGCTTGCAGCGGGAATGGGTAGAAGATTTGGAAATTCGGAGAGGCCCAAGGTGCTCGAGCGGTTGCTGGGTCTCCCGCTGCTCGAGCGCGTGATCCTCACGGTCAGGGAAGCTGGACCCTCCGAGTTCTGCGTTGTGGTCGGGCATTCCAATGGAGAAATTATAAATGCGCTCGGGGACGGGTCGAGGCTCGGCGTTCGCATAACCTATGTGAAGAACGAGGACTGGGAAAAGGGCAATGCTTACTCCGTCCTCGCGGCCAGGGAGGTCTTGAATGGAGATCGGTTTCTCCTGGTGATGGGGGACCACCAGTTTGATCCAGAGATCATCCGGCGGTTGGTGGAAATCAGGATATCCGAGGGATGCGTCGCGTGCGTGGACAGGAACCTTAGTTCGGTTTTCGACGTACATGAGGCCACGAAGGTGCTGCTCGAGGATGGAAAAGTCAGGGATGTGGGAAAGAACCTTGGAGAGTTTAACGCTGTCGACTGCGGTATTTTCCTTTGCACGAGTGATGTGTTCTCCGCCGTGCAGGAGTGCGTGGCGAGGGGGCAGGGGGAGCTTTTCCATGCCATGGCTTTGCTTGCCAGGCAGGGTAAGGTGAGGGCCATGGATGTCAAGGGGGCATTTTGGTTCGATGTGGACACCCCGAGGGACCTCAGGGAGGCGAAGCGGAGGATGCTTCGCGCCCTCTCCAAGAAGGAGGATGGGATAGTCTCCAAGTCCATAAACCGCAGGATCTCCACTCGCATCTCCGCCAGACTCGCGGGAAGCGGGATCACCCCAATGCAGATGTCGATGCTCTCGTTTCTTCTCGGACTCCTTGCAGTACCATTTTTTTCCTCGGGGCAATATCCTTTCCTGTTTGCCGGGGGCATGCTCATACAGCTCTCGTCGATACTGGATGGGTGCGACGGGGAGCTGGCCAGGTTGAAGTTTCGCACCACGAGACGCGGGGGTTTTCTCGATTCGGTGCTGGATCGGTACGCAGACGCTCTCGTGATCATCTCACTGGCTTATGGATACTGGCGCATAGCTGGCGGTGAGTTTGTGTGGTTGGCATGTTTGTTGGCCCTTTCGGGGTCATTCGCCGTGAGTTACACCCGTGCCAGATATGAGAGCGCGTTCGGGAGAGGGATCCGTCCGGGAGGCATACCCGCAACTAGAGATGTTCGCATCCTCCTGCTTGCGGTCGGAGCATTTGTGAATCAGCCCCTTCCAGCGCTAGCCGTGGTGGGGGTGATGAGCAACGCCGAGGCGGTTCGTAGACTGATCCGCTGGAGATGAGCCCGGAAATTTTTCCATAGTTATTATAAGGTTGGGGGGAAAATTCGTTTTGTGGGATCGAGATGGGCTTAACCCCCACAAAAACGATATGGATGAACGGAGAATTTGTCCCGTGGAAGGAAGCGAACGTTCATGTTCTTACCCATACCCTCCATTACGGTCTCGGCGTCTTCGAGGGAATCCGGTGTTACAGGACCTCCAAAGGCCCGGCGGTGTTCAGACTCAGGGATCACATGGAGAGAATGGAAAATTCAGCAAGGCTCGTGGGAATGAGGCTTCCCTACTCACCGGATGAGCTCGTAAAAGCGACAAAAGAGACGATAAGGGCGAACGAGATCGACGAGTGTTACATCAGGCCAATAGCTTTTTACGGCTATGGTGTGATGGGCCTGAATCCCGAGGGGTCTCCCGTGAACGTGGCGATAGCGGTGTGGCCGTGGGGAACCTATCTCGGTGAGGAGGGTCTGGAGAGGGGCATCCGTGTCAAGATCTCTCCGTGGATCCGAATTCATCCGCGCATTCTCCCTCCGCAGGCGAAGCTCGTCGCGAACTATGCGAACTCGATATTCGCAAAGGCGGATGCGCTCAAGTCCGGATACGACGAGGCGATCCTGCTGAATCTCGATGGTTACGTGGCGGAGGGTCCAGGTGAAAACGTGTTCATGGTGAAAAATGGAGAGCTCTTTTCTCCCCCGGTTTCTTCTGGAGCTCTAGTCGGGATAACGAGGGACTCGATAATCAAAATTGCCAGGGACGAGGGGATAAAATTCGAGGAGCGCAACTTTAAGCCCGAAGAGCTGTACGCCGCTGACGAAGCCTTCTTCACGGGCACCGCAGCCGAGGTCACACCCATTCGAGAGGTGGACGGAAAGCCAATAGGTGACGGGAAGCGCGGCCCCCTCACGGAAAAGCTCCAGCGCATATTTTTCAACGCGGTTCGCGGGAAGGAGCCCAAGTACGAGTCTTGGTTGGATTATGTCGAGTGAACGGAATCACAAACTTTTTAGAAGCTTTTGAGGACAATTTATTGGGTTTCTCCCGTGAGCGAAAAGGGCATCACCTCTTTGGTTGTCGTGGTGGTGATCGCGGTCGTGATCGTGGCAGCGGGTGTTGGCTATTTTCTTCTTGTCGCGCCCCCTGGCCCCAGCGGCGGTCCGGGTGAGGGTCAGCCCGGTGGAGCTGAGGAGGCTGGGATTCCTATCTATTCTGGGGCGACCGGGTTCTCCGTCCCAAATGACATGAAATCTGGTCTCGGGATTCCAACGGAGGCCGCGTGCGAGGGGTACACGGTAAGCGCGGGCGCTGAGGAGGTGATGAACTGGTACAAAAATCAGATGGATGACTGGACATTAATGGGTGAGAACAGCTTTTCCCCCCAGGACCAGCCAGGGGTGACCGTTTACATGCAACATTACAAAAAAGGCGAGAACGGCGCCTTCATATTTGCCGTCGATGGCTTCATGGGAGAGACCATGTTTGGGATAGTCACGGGAGAATGGTCGATAATCCAGGGATGTGGAGGCCAACCTCAGGAAGGAGGCCAGCCTCCTGGAGAAGGCCCACCGGGTGAAGGTGGCGCTCAGTTTCCTGAACTTGGGACTGGTTCCATCACCTTTACTAGGTGCCCGATGGATCTAGACGATTTCACTTGGGTGGAGCCGCTGGGGAGACTAAATCCCCGTGCCGGACACACATTTCCATCCGACCACGGAGGTCTGTCCTTCAAAGACCCAGATATCTATCCGCCCCCCTACGAGGTAAGGGCACCGGCGGACGGGATCATCGCAAGCATTGATTACTATCTGTATGACTGGCCTGAAGGAAGTGGGCACACCGGTCAGTACACTGATTATACTGTGAGGATATACCATACCAACACGTTTTACAGCAGGATCGGTCACATTTCAGAGCTCGATAGCTCGATTTTACAACAAGCGGGCACATTGACACCTGGAACCTACACACCCACAAACATCCCCGTCAAAGCGGGGGATCTCATAGGAAAGGCAGGAGGCCGTCCCGGGGCTCAGACGGGACTGGACTGGTGGGTTGTGGACGAGGATGTTCAGCTCACAGGCTTTATCCACCCCGAGAATTACCCGGAGCGCACGGTTCACTGCGTCCACTTCATCGACTACTGTGAGGACAACCTGAAGGCGGTGCTTGCGGACAGGCTCTACAATCCGGTTACGGGGGTCAAGAGAACTGCGGAGCCCCTGGCCGGCAAAATAGACTTTGATCAACCCGGAAAACTCGTGGGCAACTGGTTCCATGAATCAACCACAGGCCCGGACCCGTGCAGTGAATGGGAGAAACACTTGGCGTTCGTCTATGACCCCTACGATCCAAGTCAGATAAGGATAGCCGTTGGTGGAATTTTGGATGTTCCCGGAGAGGGGAAGGTCTATCAGGTTGACGGGAACTCCCCGGATCCAGCGGACGTGTCCGTTGAAACCGGCACGGTCACTTACCGGCTCAGGGGGACACCGGAGTGGGGGGAGGAATCCATAACTGCCACCATCCTCGTACAAATGGTGGACAACGAACGGATCAAAGTTGAAGGATTTAGCGGGCACCCGTCCAATCCGCAATTCACTTCAAATGCGCAGTATTATGTACGATAGTTACACCAAGTGAACTTGATGACCGTTAGAAAAAATATCGCAATTCTAATAGTCGCAGCGTGTATTATCGTAGGGACAGCAGCATATTTTCTAGTTCTGGGAAGACCATCGTTCACTATCTCGGTGAGCCCGAGCACCCTGACCATCCCAAGAGGAGGGACAGAGAACATAACACTCAGCTATCATCCAAATGTGCCGCCCAACCTAAGCATAAGCTCTAGCGTATCTGGCCCTGGTTCAGGCGTTCAGTTCGGAGAGTGGATCAGCGCCCCATTCACGTTTCCAGTTGTTGTTTCTGAAAATGCTGCGCTTGGAACATACACCATGACGCTGGAGGCGACCGACATGAATACTGGAGCGAGGGCGACGGCTACGTTGACGGTGGTCGTGACAGAAACTTCGCAACTCCACCAGAGACTGAGTCTTTCTTTCTTCAAAGGTGTCTGGACCCAGCCCGGAGGAGAGAAACGTGCGCTGGAACACGACACGGACAACATGATAGCGGATGGGATAAACATTTTCGCCGTCCCGGTATCCTACAATATAAATTCCGATGGGACCCTCACTCCCGTGCCGTTCGCCCCTGAGTGGGAGGAAAACCCGGAGGAAGGATACGTCGCCCTCATAAGAAAGGCCCACGATGCAGGTCTTGGGGTGTACCTCACGGTCGATATAGAATATGCGGACGGTGTGGTCCCCGCCGGAATAAGAGGTGCAGCAATGCAGAATTCTGCAGATGTCTCCGTTTACTGGGCGGAGATAGCTGAGCAGGAAAATGTGGAGCTCTTCTCCCCGATCAACGAGCCGACCCAAGTTTTTGGCGTCGAAGATGGCATCTGGTGGTCCGAGAACATCCTTCCTCTCATCAAGCAACGGTTCAGCGGGGAAGTCGCGGTAAAGTTTTATGGCCCGGAGCTCGGGGATTTTTCTCCATACGGGAGTATTGAAGGGTATGACTATGTTTCGATTCACATATATGCAATAGATGTTACCGAAACCGAGTTTTTTGAGTACCTGAGTGAGGTGGTCCTCCCGTACGTGAACTGGTGTGTGGGAAGCTACAACCTGGAGGGTTACATCTTTGGAGAGATGGGAGTTGAGGCCGGAGATGACGAATGGCAAGCGCACATCTTCCAGCGGTTCCTGGAAGAAACTTGGGAAAACACAAAAGGGTATTTTCTGTGCGGGTGGGGGCCAAAAATAGATCCAACCGACCCATTTCCCGACGTTAGTTTTACAGGTCGCCCCGCTGAGAACGTCATCAGGGAATGGTACACCCAAATCTGACCGATTTTATCTTTTGCGAGCGGGAAGTCCCCTTTTTTGGACGAAAGCCGCCCAATATTTTCGGTGACCTTACCCCAAAGTATATAAAGTGATCTGGGTGACTGAAAACAGTGGGTTTGTGAAAGAGAGGGGAATAAGTACAGCCATAATAGTAACAGTTGTTGTTATAGTTGTAGCGATTGTTGTGACAGGCGTTTGCATCTACTTATTCCTCGGAGGACCCACGGGCGGTCCCGCGGGAACGGAGCAGTACGGTGTCGTGATGGGCAAGGTTACCGACACCGCTGGTACCGCTTTGGGGGACGTAACGGTTACCGTGGCCGGTCAAACCGCCACAACAAATGATCAGGGTTGGTTTAGCGTCTCGAACGTCGCCGCTGGCGATAGGGTGCTTATCACGTTTGCTAAAAGCGGTTACGCCACCACCCACAGTGTAGCAAAAGTTCAGATAGGTGAGAGCAGTTTTGTAGAGGCCACGATGGGCGCGGTTGGGGGGACGGGATCCTTCAGCGCGTCAAGTGGAGGGACTGTAACCACTTCGGATGGGGGGTCGCTTGTCGTCGGAGCGAATTCATTGGTGGACTCTCAAGGCAACGAGTTCACCGGTACTGCAAATGTTTCCTTGACAGTGTTTGACCCCACCGACGAAGTTGAAGTCAACGCCTTTCCCGGTGAATACCTCGGGATTTCAGCAGCGGACGAAACGGTCCCCATCAAGTCCTACGGTTTCATGAACGTTTCTGTCACCGACCAAGCAGGCGGGGAACTTCAGCTAGCGCCAGGTAAAAGTGCCACGATTAAAATTCCAGTCCCTGCCAGCATGCAATCAGAAGCCGCCAGCATGGGCACCTGTCCCCTTTGGTATTACGACACTGCCACAGGTTACTGGCGAGAGGAAGGCCAAGGGACTTATGATCCCGTTTCAGGGTGCTTTGTCGGAACTATCACTCACTTTTCAACTTGGAACTTTGATGTCGCTTTTCCCAGGGCATACATTAGTGGTCGTGTAGTGGACTCCAGCGGCAATCCTGTCGCGGGTGCAGTGGTAAACTGCTGGGGTCCTGGATGGAAATATTCTAGGTGGGCCAGCGGAGAAACTTGCACGGCATCCGACGGTACTTTTACCCGTATCCCTGTAGAGTGCGGGGTGATATTCAAGTATCAGGCATCAAAGGGAGGCCACAAGAGCACGGTTCACACGATTCCCCGTGTCTTACAGGCTGAGGAGGAATATGATGTTGGGGATATAATCTTGGATGCTCCCACTATTCAGATTACTCTAACTTGGGGAGAAAACCCATCGGACCTGGACAGCCACCTGGCAGCGAGCATTGCCGGTGAGAACTTCCATGTGTACTATGGGGATATGGGCTCTCTCGCTTCAGAGCCATACGCAAGCTTAGACACTGACGATGTAGATAGCTACGGACCGGAAGTAATATCTATCGCAAGTTTGAGTCAAGGAACATACCGGTACTCGGTCAGACACTATGCCGGCACAGGCACAATTGAAACCTCGGGTGCAGAAGTTAATGTGGTCATTCAGGGAGTCGGGATCTACAAGTTCACTCCTCCGGCAGGGCAGCCTGAAGGTACGGATATCTGGAGGGTTATTGACATAGTCGTCGATTCAGCCAGCAATGTCACAGCTGTTAATACGATCAACGATTATGTCACCGGCGACGATTACTCGGACCTATTATACCCATAGTTTCGGAAAGGAACGACTCAAGCAACGGCTACGTTCACGGTAAATGTGACATCGACATAGTTCTGGATCTGCGGAAAGGACCAGTTATTTTCCAGTTCAGAGCATAAACTCAATGGGGGCGTATGGGCAGGCTTACCTTCGAGCCGATTTGAGCTGATTACTGGGGGTCGAGAGCTCGTGCGCCTTGGTTGAGATACCTAGCGTCGAAATTCAGATCGACTTAGGGTTGTGATGATGCGACCCGGCTTTCATCGAGGAAACTTGAATTGGAGAGTATAACCGGAGGAGCGCAAATTTTAAATACTGTAAGGGGGTTCAGTAGCTGTAAGGGGGTTCAGCATGCTTTTCGATCTAGCTCCAAAGCTGGGAAAGAAGGATTTCTACGATTTCGAAGAAGAGCTGGACAGACTTGTTTCATCGCTTAGGGATCCCCATGTAAGAATGGTCGTAGTCAAGGGTCTTAGACGAACCGGTAAATCCTCCCTTCTAAGGGTAGCTCTACGTGAGTCCGGAGTACCCCACGCCTATGTGGACCTGAGAAAAGCCGTATCTCCTTCAGAGTTCATGTCGATCTTTCAGGAGGCGTTATCGGATCTCCTCGCCGGTCTGCGGTGGCCGGATAAACTTTTGAAGCGCTTGGAAGCCTCCGTTGAGATCAAGGGTTTGAGGATTTCTTTCAAAAGGAGGAAGCTTGATCTCTTTGTCGACACCCTCGAAAAACTTAACAAGTGGGCGGTGGACAAAAACTCGAGAGTAATCCTTGCACTCGACGAAGCGCAAGAGCTGCGTTTCATCAAGGGATTTGACAAGCTCCTCGCATACGTTTACGATAACCTTCAGGGGATAGGCGTGGTTATCACGGGGTCTGAAGTGGGGGTTCTTGACCGCTTTCTCGGTGTCGAAAGGCCAAAATCTCCCTTGTTTGGGAGGGGATTCGTCGAGGTTAAAACAACTAGGTTCGACACCGGTAGAGCCCTTGACTTCTTAATGAGGGGATTCGAGGAAGTTAACGTTCGGGTGAAGGCAGAAACGCTTGAGAGAGTTGTCAGTACAGCTGGTGGCATTGTCGGGTGGTTGACTTTGTGTGGGTGGCTTGTGTGGAAGGGGAAGAGTCCAGAGAGAGCCCTCGAGGAGATGGTCAAAAAGGGAAGTTCCATGCTTGCGGACGAGATAGAGAAGTTCCTAAAGCCGCGCGAGCTCACGCGAAGCAGGTATCTCGCCCTCTTGGAAGGAATAAGTATAAGACCGATGAGCTGGAGCGAAGCCAAGCGCTACACGGCGCTGAAGGTCGGGGAATTTGATGACAGGAGTTTCACAAATGTTGTCCACGCATTGCAGGAGTACGGATTTATTGAAAAAATAGGGGAAGGATATAAACTGACGGACCCTCTTATAGCAAGGGCGATTAAAAAAATTCGCAGGTAAAATCCCTCAAAATTTATAGATGAATTTGGAGTTCAAGGCCATGGGGTTTGAGATGGGCGGTGAAGATCTCATTCGAGCCGATTTGGTTCGACTCAGTTATTTTCGGAGAGATCTTTTCTTCATAAGTTCCATTTCAAGTTCACCGCGAAGGCTGGGAGCAGTTCATACATTTTCGGATGAGTTATTACCATGTTACATCAACATTTTTTGAGGTTATGGGCAGGCTCAACTTTCGTCCCGTCTGGTTCGACTCCCTAGGCGCAAAATCGTCCTGTACTCTGGTCAGCACCCCTGACGTGAAGGTGTTGGTAGATCCCGGCATTGCGGTGATGCAACCGAGCTTTCCGGCACCGCTGGCAAAAAAGCTTTACTGGGAGGTCCAGGGAAGGCGCGCGATCAAGCAGGCGAGCCGGGAAGCGGATGTGGTGATAATCTCGCACTACCATTATGACCACTTTATCGACTTCGATCGCGACATCTATGAGGGAAAACTCATCCTCCTGAAGAACCCGAATGAATTCATAAACGATTCACAGCGGGGGAGGGCAGAACGATTTTTCGACAATCTCTGCCGGGAATTTGGTGGAGTCAAGCTCGGAGACGTGTTGCAAAAACGTGAACGAAAGAGCTATGGAAATCCATTGGATGAGATCCCTCGAGCTAGAGATAGAGACTTTGGGGACTACAACCGACGCCGGAAGGAGCTATTCAAAAAAGGGCTCAGGTGGTTCGGAAACAGGGTGAAGAATTGGAACTCCTCGGGGTGGATCCCTGAGCTAAAATTTGAAGACCTCGAGGTAAGATTTCCGGAAGGCAAAGAATTCAAATTCGGACGCACGAGGTTGAGGTTCACGTCTCCCCTCTTTCATGGTATAGAGTTCTCCCGTGTCGGCTGGGTGTTTTCGACTGTGATCACCTATGGAAATGAAAAACTGATTCATTCTTCCGACCTGGATGGGCCCATCATAGAGGACTATGCTGATTGGATCATCCGGGAAAATCCGGACACGTTGATCCTAGATGGTCCGATGAGTTATATGTTCGGGTATCTGACCACCCGTACCAGTATGGACCGCGCCGTGGCAAATGCCGTGAGGATACTCAGGAAAACTGACATGCGATTGATGATTTACGACCACCACCTGCCCCGCGAGCCAAAGTTCAGGGAATGGACGCGTGAGGTATGGGAGACGGGGAAGAAGTTGGGGAAGCAGGTTCTCACGGCTGCGGAGTACCTGGGTAAAAAACCGGCCGTACTCCGCGGACTTCAGTGATGGGATCTGTTGTCACTTCCGCAAAATCTTTTGCTTTCAAGTGAACTTCTTGTTGGGTCAGATGCCGAGAAATTTACGTGAAGCGTTGAGGGGAAAACTTACTGAGGATGAGCTCAGGGAGTTACGGGCGTTTGATATGATTGGTGATATCGCCGTTGTAAAGCTCTCTAAACGGCTTCTTCCGAAAAAAAACATCATAGGTGAGGCGTTGATGGAAGTTCACCGAAATATCCGCACTGTTCTCAATCAGACCACTCCTGTCCTGGGGGAGTTTAGAACGAGAGCCCTGGAGGTGATAGCAGGGGAAGCACGGACAGAGACGGTTCACCGTGAAGGGGGGTGTAGATTCAAGGTGGATCTCGCCAAGGTTTACTTCTCTCCCCGACTGGGAACAGAACGTCTGCGCATAGCGAGGTTAATTGCCCCCGGAGAAACGGTGACGAATCTTTTCGCAGGTGTGGGATGTTATTCCATAATCATCGCTCATCATAGTGAGGCGACCCGCGTGTACTCCATAGACAAAAACCCAGATGCCTTCAAGTACATGGTGGAGAACATCCGCATTAACAAGGTCGGGGACCGCGTGGTTCCGATACTTGGCGATTCGCGGAAGGTGGTGGACCGGGAGCTGTTTGGAAAGGCCGACCGCGTGTTGATGCCACTGCCGGAGTTCTCTCACGATTTTTTCGATGTTGCGGTACGGGCCCTGAAACCAAGCGGAGGTGTGATCCATTTTTACGATTTCGGTGAAGAGCCCGATGTCTTTGGCCCTGCATTGGACTTCGCAAAATCTGCGGCTCTTTCCATGGGTTTTGATGTGAATCTCCTGCACGCGCGGAAGATCCGCTCGTACGCTACACGATGTTATCACGTGGTCTTGGACCTGCTGATATCTCCGGGCCTCAAGATTTAGGTTAGGTTTTTACCTGTGTCGTTTCTCTTTCCCTGAGCCACCGTTTTCTTATCTTTTCGGCCAGCTTTCCATCCTCGATCACGAGTGGCCCTCGGTATCCGCACTCCATGCATTCATAAACGGACCAGAGCTGGGGGAGTCCAGATGCCCATCTTATCCTAGCGGAACCGCAGCGTGGGCAGTGTTTTTCCCTTTTTTCCACCGCAGCACTTCCTCAGAGCTGAAGAAGCTCGGCGCTTGGGTTTCCTTCGGCAGGGATACTGATTTCGGCGGCGAATCCCTTCGATACGGGTCCGGGATTGACCACCAGCGTACGCCCAAGTTTATCCGTCCCTCTGGCTTCATGCACATGGCCACACAGGGAAACCAGCGGCTGTTTTTGTTCGATGAATTGTCTGATGCTTTTGCTTCCGACGTGTGTTCCCGCTTTGATCTGGTCAAGTTTTGTCCCAAAGGGAGGCGCATGAGTCACCAAGACAAATTTTTCACTATCCCCGCACGGAAGTCTCGCGAGTTCTTCTTGGATTTCCACTTCGGTGAGTTCAAATGGCGTGTTGAACGGAGTCAGGTTGGAACCTCCAAGTCCACAGAAAGTCACATCGTCATGTTTTGTGCATTTCCCGTGTAGGTTCACCCCATACTTGTCGAGCACATGGAGCATTTGTTTGGGATCGCAATTCCCGGGAACCGCAAATGTTTTGACATTGGCCGATTTTGTCAGCTCCAGCAGGCTCTCGGCTACCTCCAGAGGGCCGAACTGGGTTAGGTCTCCTATCAGCACCAGACAGTCGTATCCTCGCTCTAGGAACCTTGAGAGATGCTTCTCAGCGCCCGATGCTCCGTGGAAGTCCGCCGTGGCCAATATTTTCAACAGCCCCACCGTGGTGATAGGAGGATACCACCCGTTAAAATGGTTTCGGATGAGGGCTCCGGTCTGGAGTTTGGTAAGATTTGATGGTTATCATCAATTTTTCAACGAAAATCTGGGCTGATTTCACTGTTTAAGGAAAAAACATGGCTTTAATGACCATCTAAGAAAAATTAAGCCAATTTCTTCGATTTCAGGGTAAATTTTTATATCGCCGGGTTAGTAGTATAAGTGGTTTTTAGGTGACCAGATGACTCCTGAGAGGAAAAGAGTAGCCGAAATTATAAGGTCGGCTGAAGCTGATGGGAAGTTGGAACTTTTGGAGGTTGAATCCAAACGGCTCCTGGAGGCGTGGGGGATTCCCGTCAACCGAACCGAACTTGCCAGAGAAAAGAGCGAGGCCATCAGGATCGCACGTGAGGTGCACTATCCACTGGTCATGAAAATAGCTTCCCCTGACATCTCTCAAAAGAGTGCGGTTGGTGGAGTAAGGGTCGGGATCGGTTCGGAGATAGAACTCCGGCAGGCGTTTGATGAGATAATTGAGAACATCCGCTCCAACAGACCCAGTGCCAGGATCTTGGGCGTGACCGTCCAGGAGTACCTGCCCCCCGCGCGCGAGGTAATCGTCCGTGCCGAACGGAATCCGTCTTTTGGGCCCGTCGTATGTTTGAGCATGGAAAAACTTTGGGGCGGAGTTCAAGAAGATTCCAGTTTCAGGCTTGCCCCCTTGACTTCAGATGATGCCCGTGAAATGATCAGCGAGGTCAAGGGTTATCCATTCCTTGCCGGTGGCCGGGACACACCCTCATCCGATACGGATGCACTGGCGGACGTGATCTGCAGGAGCGGTCAGCTTGTGCACGAGTTTCTGGAGATATCAAAAGTCGAGTTAGATCCAGTTTTCGTATTCGACGCGGGCAGGGGCGTGACCGTGGCGGATGCCCGGGTCACCTTGAAGGTGAAGTGAATGCCGGGGGAACTCGATCCACTGTTTGAGCCCAAGTCGGTGGTGGTATTTGGCGCCTCGGACCCAAAAGATGTGGGGGACGTGCCCGCGATGTTTTTCAGATGGCTCGTCTCCAACATCTCCAAGTTCACGAGGGCCAAAGTTCACGGCGTGGATTTGAGCGGAAGGGTTGAGGGTTACGAGAGGAGATTGGCCAAAGTACCAAAGGGACAGGACCTGGCAGTGGTGTCGTTGTCCAAGGTTTTCCTTGCCAAGAACTTATCGCCCCTGCTTGGCAAGAGAATCAAGGTACTAGCGCTACTTACGAGCGAGGTAGATCGAAAACAGCAGAAAGTGCTCGAAAATCTGGCCGGAAAACGCAAAATTGTCCTTTTGGGTCCCGGTGCAAGTGGTGGGATAATCAACACCGCGCGTGGGCTCGTGCTCGTTCCAGCACCGGTTTCGGCACCTGGAAGGGGAAATATATCGATAGTTTCTCAAGATGGGGGACTTGCAATCGAGATGTTGGATTGGGCGTGTTCCAATCGCGTGGGGATAAACAAATTTGTGTGCACTGGAGAGGAGATGGGTATTGATCTTACGGACGTGGTTAGATACCTAGCGAACGACAAGGAGACGAGATGTATATGTGTTTGTCTCGATGAGCTCGGAGACGGGAGAAAATTTATCGAATCCATCAGGGAGGCCACGAAGAGAAAACCAGTTGTGGTGGTATACGGGGGAACGGAATACGAGGATATCCTGGCCTCGGCGCTAAGACAGGTCAAAGCGTTTCAAGCCAAGAATGTCAGAGAAACACTTACCATCGCAGAGGGATTGGTGAAGCAGCCGCCCATGCATGGTAATCGCGTGGCGGTAGTTACCAATTTTGCGGGAAAGGGAAAACTTCAGGTAAAATGTCTTTCCCTTGGCGGGTTGATTCCAGCCCGGCTTTCACCCGAAATTTCCAAGAAGATCTCGGAGAGATACAGAAATGTCAACCTCACAACTTTTGTGGATCTGGGAGTTGGGGCCAGGGGAGACGCATACAGATATTCCGTTGAGCAGCTGTTGTCCGATAAAAATGTGGATGGCGTAGTGGTGATAACTTCATTTGCAGCCGCGCTGTTGGAGCAGGGGGATTTAGGGGTCTTGGCAGATGTGGCGAAGAGGTCAAAAGATAAACCCGTGGTCGTCATGGCCTCCACGCCGGGTGATTATTCTCGTGCGCGGGAGGTTTTGGCGGATACAAAATTACCTGTGTGTGGTTCTCCTGAAGAGGCAGTTCTCCTCATGAGTTCACTGTATGAATATGGAAAAATCTATGAGAAAGCCAGATGAGACCATGGCTACACGGCTAAAAACTGGCCGTGTCCGGGTTTTTCGATGATTTCTCCATCCTCCATCAGAATGGTCCCCCTGGAAATGGTCGTGGTTGGTGTCCCCTTGAGTTTCAGTCCATCGTACGGTGTCCAATCCGCAGCGCTGTGAAGTTTTCTGGCATTTAGCGTGATTTCTTTCTGGAAATCCACCATCACCAGATCGGCATCCGAGCCTTTGCTGATGATGCCCTTTTGCGGGTAGAAACCAAATATTTTGGCCGGTTTGGTGCATAGGATGTTCACCACATTTTCTAAGGTTAGCCGGCCTGCTGCCACGCTGTTTTTCAGCATTACGGGCAGCAGTGTTTCCAGCGCAGGGATCCCCGCTGGGACCTTCCAAATGTTTTTCCAGCCCTCTTCCTTTTCATCTCTGGAAACTGGTGTGTGACCGCTCGCTACGGTGTCTATCGTTCCCTCCTCAAGAGCCTTCCATAGAGCCATGCGATCCTCGTTGGTCCTCAGTGGAGGTTCCACTTTTAAAAATGGGCCAAATTTTTCCATATCCTTCTTTGTAAAGGTAAGAAAATGAAGGCACGTTCCAGAACTCACCTTCAATTTTCTTTTCTTGAACTCGAGGATCACCTCAGATGTTTTCTTGGTAGTAACTGGGAAGAAATGAACCCTACACTTTGTGTGCCTGCCCGCTTCCATCACCTTTCTTGCAGTTTTCTCCTCGACTTCTTCAGGGTGGGTTTCGGCGTGTGCGGATGGATCCTTCCGGAGTTTTTGAAGTTTGATCGTCTTTTCGTCACGGCCCATTTCCCCAAATCTCGCGTCGGTCGTTACCATGCCGTCGAGGGGTTTCACCGTGCTCATCAGCTGTTCGAGTTCCTCACGTCCTGCATCGATGACCCTCCACATCGGTATCGTGAAAAATTTTACGCCGAGGGATGCTATCTTCAAAGCATTTTTTACCAGACCTCCCCCAGTGTCGCTTACATGAGTTGCAAAATCAACCAAGCTATTTTTCTGTCCCGCCCTGATCAGGTTTTGGATGCTCTTTGGAGTTTGGGTGGTTTGGTTCAATGGCAGGGTGATGATGGTTGTGATCCCGCCGGCAATTGCGGCAACGCTGCAGTCGTGGAAATCTTCGCGGTAGGACGACCCTCTAGCGCGGATGTGAACACACGTATCTATCACACCCGGCATGAGGATCTTTCCCTTGGCGTCGATCTCCGTGTCCCCTTTTCCCAGTCCGCTCACTGCGATTTCCTGAATTTTCCCTTTTTCAACAGATAGTTCTCCACGTATCACTCCTTCAGGCAAAACCAGCCTAGCATTTCGAATGACAAGTTCGCTCAAGCGATTCACCAGATGCTCGCATTTATCTATGTATGCCTCCAGCCGCTGTTCGGATGTCCCTCTCATTCACGGTCTTCGCGCCGCGATGCTGGGCAAGTTTCAGGGCTTCACTGGATATCCTCAAACCATGCTCCTCAAGTACAGCGCTGAGCTCTAACGCGGCTCCACGGGAAACGCGAAATTTAGAAACCCTCTGGATGAGCCTCTTCATAGCCGAGACGGAGAATTCAGGCACGGTTTCCACCATATTCCTCTTATTTGAGGGTGATATAACTGCTACCAAAAACCGTATCTTTCCGTGTCCCGCGGGGGATTTTTGCCGGGACTCGTTTTTGGTTTCGGGAGTAAAAAAACGGAGGGGGTTTGGGCCCTCTGAGAAACCTAGGGTGGAGCCAGAAAAAATTCCCGCCTCTGGCTGCAGGGTTTGATACGGAATTTTAGGACGGTTTATTTGATTTTGTCTTCGTGGAGGCTCCCCTCTTGAATTTGAGCGGGCCGCTAAAGTTAAATGGGCTCCCACAGTTTCCTTCACGGGGATGGGTTTGGTCGATCTGTTGATAAAAAATGGTTTGGTTCTCACGATGGATAAGGATCGCCGGATCATCACCGAGGGAACGGTAACCGTGGAGGAGGGCCGTATAATCTCCGTAAAGCGCGGTTGGACGGGGAGGGGAAAGCCCGAGGAAGTCATAGATGCACGTGGAAAGATCGTCATGCCTGGCTTCGTGTGTTCTTACACCTCCCTCCATGGATTGTTTTTGCTGGGTACGAGAGCTAAGATGGGTTCTTTTTCGGACCTTTCCCAGCTCCAGCAGCAGGTATATTGGCCAGTGGAGGAGGCAATGACAAAAGAGGACGTATACGCGGTCGTACTTTATTCATGTCTCCGGTTTCTGAAGACAGGAGTTACCTCATTTGCTGGCACGATCTCAGCCCCAAATGCCATCGCGGGTATCCTCGACAAGGTCTCCCTCGCGGTTGAGCGTTCGAGAATTCGTGGGATGATAGCGTTCGAGGCTACTGAGCGTCGTACTCGAGCTGAAGGTGCGAAGGCCACAAGGGAAAATGAGCGTTTTATCAAGAAAATGAAAAAGGAGCGGACACGTCGCGTGAGAGGAATGTTCGGAATTGGACCTTCATCTTTGGTCTCGGATGAGCTTTTGTGGCATGTCAAGGAATTGGTAAACAGGTATAAAACTTTTGCCACCGTCGTCACATCCAAAGGATTATCCGATGTGCATCGCAGCTATGAACGTTTTGGTAAACGAACCGTGGAGAGATTAAACGATCTGGGTCTGTTGAGTCCGGAGACCGTGTTGGTACATTCCATACACGTGAATGAAGGGGAGTTGGGGCTGATCAAAAAAAGAGGGGCCAAGGTGGTTCACAGTCCCATGGAGGAAATGTTGGATGGGGTGGGAGCAACTCCCGTGATGAAAATGACATCCTCGGATATTTCGGTTGGAGTGGGTGATGGTGGATATTCCTTTGATTGGTTTGAGAACATTCGGACTGCTTACCTCTTACAAAAAGTGGTCACACATGGTCCGGACGCGTTGACGCCGATGGAAGTGCTTGAGATGGCGACGATAAAGGGTGCGGAGTTATACGGGCTTCAAAATGAAGTGGGGTCGATTGAGCATGGAAAGCTGGCTGATATCATAATTGTAAATCCAGGCCACTCCCCGGTACCCCTTCGCTCTGACAACGTGGTCGACCACGTGGTGAACGCCGTCAGCGGTCGAAACGTGGAGACGGTGCTCGTTGGTGGAAACGTTGTTATGTCAAACCGAGAAGTACAAACGGTGGATGAAATGGAGGCCGCGAAACAGGTGAAAAGGTCCGTGGAGCGAATATGGCAAAAACTGGGATTAGGGGGGGGCAGGTGATCTTATGGATCTATCCGTGGAAATCTGCGGCATGAAGCTAAAAAATCCAATCATGCCGGCAGCAGGTCCAACCGTGCGCAATGGGGACAGCATGGTGAAGGCTGCGATGGGGGGAGCGGGTGCGCTGGTCTCAAAAACTTTGAGCGTTACTCCTGCTCACGTACCACGCCCGTGTCTCATCAAGGTCAGAGATGGTCTGATGCACGCGGAGCTTTGGAGTGATATCACGTTGGATCAGTGGGTAAGATACGAACTTCCCAAGGCTAAAAAAACTGGGTTGCCCCTGTTCGTGAGCGTGGGGTACACTCCCGATGAAATTCAAAAAATCGCTCCCAGGGTGGTGGACGCTGGGGCGAGTGCTCTTGAACTCTCCACTTCGTATTCCGGAGATATACCCACGATCACGGAGGCCATCAGGGTGGCGAAGGAAACGGTAAAGGTTCCCATTTTTGTTAAGGTTCCTCCCGGCGCCACGGATGTGTCTCAGTTCGCCCAGGCGGTGGAAGCCGCCGGTGCGGATGGCATAGTCGCGATAAATGCCGTTGGTCCATGTCTGGTCATAGATGTGGAAAATGCCATGCCGATGCTTGGGAGCCCGAACGGTTATGGGTGGCTATCGGGTCAGGCGATCAAACCGTTCGCGGTCAGATGCGTCGCCGAGATAGCGCGCGCGGTGAAGATCCCCGTGATCGGATCCGGAGGGATCTCCACTGGACGTGATATTGTGGAGTTCATCATGGCAGGAGCCTCAGCCGTACAGGTATCCACTGCAGCCATAATTCGGGGCCATAAGATTTATGGGCTTTTGGCTGACGAAATGGCAAAATTCATGCGGGCGAAAGGTTACAACAGCATAAACGATTTTAAGGGGATGGCACTTCGGCACATGTCCGGGCAACCGGTTCGCACCACCCCCAAGCCTGTTGAGGTGATTTCGTCCAGATGCAACGCGTGTGGTCTGTGTGAGAGATACTGCATGTACGATGCGATTCGCATAGTTGGCAGGGTTGCTAGGGTAGATCCGGTTAAGTGTTATGGATGTGGGCTCTGCGTTTCCGCATGTCCCTCCCGGGCCCTCAGGTTTTAGCTAGTTATGTGAAAACAGCTGGCTAACCGGAGAGGTACCCGCGGAGCGAGTTTAGCGACCTGAGAGCTCGATGTTCTCTCGCGACCATGTCAATTTCCGCGGTCAGACTCTCGATATCCTTTCGCCTGAGGTCCGGGTTCATGACGATTTTCATGTTTTGCATGATTATCATGCTGGTTATTTTCAGGGGGAGCGCTGAACCGAGGGCATGCACCGTGGGATGCTTTGAGAGCTCGTTGCGGAGTCCTGCGGATATCCGGTCATAGACTTTCTCTGGGACGTGTCTGTGGGCGAGGATCCCCATCCCTTTCTTGGCCATCAGGGTGTGGGCTTCCAGCGATCCGGCGTATTCGAGAAATCTCTTCGCTAGGTCGGGATGGCGGGCATTTTTCGGTATCGCCCATGCGTTGCCTCCGACGACCATCACACGTCCTATGCTCGGGTGGATCGGAGGAAGCAAGAAGTAATTGTACTCCTCTCCGGGGGTGTATCCATATTCCCTTTGCCACATTCCGTTGAGCCAGTCCCCTTGGAGGTGCATCGCCGCTTCTCGATTGTTCAGCTTCACCCAGGCCATCGGGGAATTAAATCCGAAGGGATGGGGGTACATATATTCCTTGGACAACTCCTGCAGGATCTCGTACGTCTCCACGACCCGGGGATCCTTCCAGCTCTCAACGCCCCTCACCAGCCCTTCGTAGAACGATGCTCCTCCGACCTGAGCCAGAAGGCTCATGAACAGGTCAAATATCCCATCGCCACTTGATATGATCGGGTGAACCCCAGATTCCTTGAATGCCCGGCACACGTTTATGAACTCATCCCACGTCCTCGGTGGTTTGACCCCGTGTTTTTTGAATACATCGGTGAGGTACCACACAGCGTAGGTGAAGTACTTGGATGGAACTAGGTACATCCTACCATGATAGCTGCACTTTTCCTTGATCCACTCTGGAAATACATCGTGGAAGTTTTTTCTCTCCCATATTTCCGTGATGTCCAAAAGTTCGCCATCCTTCAGAAATCTCAGGAGGTTCTCGCCGATATCATGGACTATCACGTCTGGAGGGGATTCCCTGATCTCTCGCTTCATGGTCGTCGTGTAGGTCCACCAATTCATGATCTTCTGTCTGGCCCTGACGTGCGGATTTTTTTTCTCGAACCCGCGGATGAGGGAATTGACTGGTTCCTGTTCGGCCCCAGCCCAAAAATGTGCTATCTCAAGCGTTTTCTTTGGGGCGGTCCTCCCCCCGCGTTTTTGACGTTTCACGGGTGGGTTCATTCGATCGTCTCCAACCTAAACCTACGACCGGGCATAAATAAAACTTCTTCTAAAAATCGTATTCTGTGACCGATTGAAGCAAATCCAAGACTGGGAACTGGTCGTGCTCAACTTTTATTTTCCACCGTCCGTAAACCTTTTCACGGTGTCCATGAAGGCTTTCCTGTTGGATGCCGATTATGCTGAGGAAGAAGCGCGTCCATCTGTGAGGATGTTTCTCAAGAGCGGCTCTAATACGGTGATCGCGATGGATCCGTCGTTTGAGCAGTACTTCTACGTGCTCGCCAACAATCCGGAGAAAACGGCGAAGCTCATCTCCCGTGTTGAGGTAGCCGAGGGAGAGAGGAAGATCAAGCCAAAGTCGGTTGAGGTGGTCGGGCGTACTCTTTTTGGTGATAAAGTTAACGCGATAAAAGTTTCTCTCCACCACCCCAAGGAAATGGCCAAACTGAGGCACGTGATACGCCAACTTCAGGATGTAAGGGAAATCTACGAATTCGACATTCAGCCCGTAAGGCGGTATTTGATAGACAGGGGGCTGCTTCCGATGTCCGGGGTAGAGGTTGATGGGGATATTGAGAAAGGGACATCCGAGAAAATTTTAGTCTTAAAGCGTCCACCAAAACCGACCCCTGTGCCCGACCCGGAGCTTAACGTGATGAGTTTCGACATCGAGGTGTATAATCCAACCGGAAGCCCCCGTCCTGAGAAAGATCCGATCTTGATGATAAGCCTGGCGGACAACAGGGGGTTCAGGAAGGTAATAACGTGGAGAAATTTGGCGGACCTGGAGTTCGTGGAGGTGGTCGAAAACGAGCGGAAGATGCTCGAGCGGTTCGTTGAACTCGTAAAGGAGCGAGATGTGGACATCCTCCTTGGCTACAATACCGACCTCTTTGACTTTCCATATCTGCGCGAGCGGGCTAGACAGTTAAAGGTCAGGTTGAACCTCGGGCGAGACGGTTCGGATATCTTCGTGCGCAAACGAAGGTTCGCCACTGCCACCAGAATTCGCGGACGCATCCACTTGGACGTCTTCACCATGGTGAATTTTCTCGCGACCATAGGCACGATAAGGCTCATTCATTACACCCTCGAGGATGTCTACCGCCACGTGTTTGGTAAGGAGAAACCTGACTTTGAATTTACGGAGATGGTCAGGGCGTGGGAACACAAGGGTGAATTGGGACGCAGGCTGGTCGAATATTCGATGTCGGACGCTGACGCGACGCTTGAACTGGGCCTCGAGCTGATCCCGCTCTTCGCGGAGCTCGCTCGTATAGTGGGGCAAACCCTTTTCGACATCAGCAGGATGACCCCCGGGCAGCTTGTGGAATGGCTGCTCATACGCGAGGCGCACGGGCGTGGGGAGCTAGTCCCAGCACGACCAGTGGGTGAGGAGTATGAGGAGCGCCTTGGGGAGACGTATCTCGGCGCGTACGTGATGGAGCCAGTCAAGGGGCTTCACGAAAATCTTGTCGTGTTCGACTTCAGGAGTCTGTATCCCAGCATAATAGTTTCCCATAACATCGATCCCTCCACCCTCAACTGCAAATGTTGTGAGCGTGGGGGGAACATTCGGGTGCCTGGGCTGGAGTACTGGTTTTGCAAGAAGCGGAAAGGTTTCATTCCCGAAACCCTCGAGCGTCTCATCAAAGCACGTTCCGAGCTCAAGAAGGAGCTGAGACACCGCAAGCGTGGCACTAGGGAGTATCGGCTGCTCAACTCCCGACAAACGGCCCTGAAGATCATTAGCAATTCCTTTTACGGCATGCTCGGTTACTCGCGTGCTCGGTGGTACTCCAAGGAATGCGCTGAATCGGTCACAAGTTTTGGACGCCATTACATCCATAAGACGATAGAAATGGCGAGAAAGTATGGGCTTGAGGTGATCTACAGCGATACGGACTCCCTGCACTGCAAGCTCGGTGATAAAACTAAGGGAGACGCCGTGAGGTTCATGGAGCGGGTAAACGAGAGCCTTCCCGGGGTAATGGAGCTTGAACTTGAGGGATTTTACCCACGCGGTGTTTTCATAACAAAAAAGCGCTACGCCATGGTTGACGAGGAGGGCAAGATGGTGGTCAAGGGTCTGGAGTTCGTCCGCCGGGACTGGGCGGCGATTGCCAAACGTACTCAGGAGGCCGTCCTCAGGGCGGTTTTGAGGGATGGATCGCCCGAAAAAGCCGCGGAGGTGATTCGCAGGACCACCCGCGAAGTGTTGGATGGCAAGGCAAATCTGGACGAGCTGGTGATTTACACCCGCCTCAAGATGCCGATCGAGAGTTACAGGTCAATTGGCCCCCATGTCGTGGCGGCGAAGCGCCTGCGTGAGCTTGGGCACGAAATAGAGCCCGGGATGATGATAGCTTACATTGAAACCAAGGGTCCCGGGAGCATAAGCGACAGGGCGGTCCCCGTGGAGGACTTTGAAGGAAAGGAATACGACCCGGAATACTACGTCAATCATCAGATCCTGCCAGCTGTCATGCGGATAATGGAAGTCTTCGGTTACCGGGAGGAGGACCTGAGGTACGAGCGAAAAAAGCAGGTGGGTCTAGATAGGTTTATCAGGTCTCCCCGATAGGCTTTTTTACGTGGTTTCCTATTTTGGGTGGTTGTCATGCTGAACGAAGAAGAGCTCGATAAATATAGAAAGGCCGGAAAACTTCTGGCGGAGGTCCGCGAACAGGTGCGTCCGCTCGTAAAAGTTGGGACGAAGTTGGTTGAGATAGCCGAAACAGCGGAAGATCTCATCCGACAAAAAGGTGCCGAGCCCGCTTTCCCATGCAATGTTTCAGTTAACGAGATCGCGGCTCATTACAGCCCTCCCGCCACCGATGAGGCGGTGGTCAGAGAAGGTGATGTGGTCAAGGTTGACATGGGGGCTCACCTCGATGGATACATCGCGGATACGGCTTTCACGGTGACGATCGGAGAAAGGGAGGAGCTGGTACGGACGGTCGAACAGGCCCTCGAGGCCGCCATAAATGTGGTCAAGCCGGGGATAGACGTGGGTGAGATCGGCAAGGCCGTGGAGACCGTGGTTAAAGCTGCGGGCCTGAAGCCGGTCAGAAACCTTACAGGACACAGTTTAGCCCGGTGGAACCTGCACGCCGGCATAACCATCCCAAACGTCGACGAGCACACAGGGCAAAAGCTGAAAGCAGGAGATGTGATAGCTCTCGAACCTTTCGTGACCGATGGCGCGGGATATGTTGAGGACCAAAAGAGGGCCTACATCTTCCGTTATCTGCGAGACGTTCCCACAAGACTGCGCATGTCTCGCGAGCTCCTGAGGGATATTAGGCGCAGATATGATGGGTTGCCCTTTGCGGAAAGGTGGCTCGCAAAACGCATGTCGAGACTGAGGCTTGAACTCACGTTGCGTGAACTCTCAGGGGTGGGGGCTCTCTGGCCGTATTACGTGCTCGCTGAGCGGGCAGGGGGGAAGGTTGCGCAGGCCGAGCACACGATGATTGTAACTGAACAGGGATGTGAGGTCACCACCCGGTAGCATCTTTTACTTTCTCAGGACCAGCATGGAGTGATCCTTTTCGTAGGGATCCAAGATTTTGGCGTCCAAAAGTTCCATCTCCTTTTCCAGCTTTTCTATTTCGTTTCTGAATATCTCCCAGGGTTCCTTGGTTACATCTATGCTACGCGCCTTAAGTGTCAGCATGGCGTATCCTCCCTCTTTAAGAAACGCCTTTTCGTTGGCAAGGAAAATCTCCGTCTGGTCCGGCTGAGCTATGTCTTGGTATACCACATCCACCCCCTCGAGGAGTGCGGAGTAACCGGCCGGGTGCCTGGCATCGGCAAGTATCGGTCTCATGTTTGTTCTTCTCTCGCACACGCATAGGAGTCCCCTGAACGGGCGCGGGGAAACCTCCACACAGTACACGCACCCTGCTGGTCCCACAATATCGGATACGTGTGATGACGTGGTTCCGCTTGCTGCCCCCAAGTAAAGTACAACTTTTCCCGGTTCCACAGGGACCCTTTTGATGTTTTTCAAAATGGATGCGGCGAGCTTGCTGCGATATGGGTCCCAAATCCTGTATTCTTTTCCTTCAAGTTTCACCAGTTTTTCCCCGTAGACCTGGGCGCCTGGAGTTAGGTTTTCGGTGGCTAGCTTTTTGGTCCCGTTGTCGAATTCGATCCAATATACGGACCTGAAGCGTTCGTGCTGTGTTACCTTCATGGTCTTCTGTCCCTCTCCTTGGATCTTATATCGGCGAGGCGGGTTTTCAGGTCAGCAGCCAGTTTGTGTCCGATGAACTCCCCGGACATGGCGTCGATTCTTGCTGCGATCGCTATTTTTCCCGCAAGTGCCCGGGCTATCTTCCCGCGGATGGATCTCGGCGCTCCTCTTATCTCGGGGTGCTGGTAGATCACCCCGTGTTTCGGGGGTTTTGCCCGGGTCTTTAGCGCGCGGAACAGCGCCTTTTCGGCTCCGAGCACTTGGATCGTGCTGGCCGGCATTCTGGAAAGTCTCTCGAGTCCTCCAGCCAGCGATATGAGGCGGGCACCAATCGATCCGCCGACCACTGCGCGGAGGTTCGGTGCCACCTGCTCCATCACCTCGTCTATGTATGCGGAAATTTGTCCGCGAAGTTCGTAGATGTTAAGGACCTCCCGGGCGCTGTGCCGTATGGTCGCCGTGTCAAGTTCGTCAAATTGCGCGCCGAGGGAGTTCAGCGCAGCATTCGCGATTTTTTCGGCTTCCTCGTGCGGCATCCCCGTGGCAGCTTTGATGCCCTCCGAACTGAAATTCTCACGGGACCCCAGATCCACGATGAGTTTCAAGTACGTTTGGTGCTCCGGAATTAGGTCGTCCAGCTCCGGGAAATGATTAGAATACCACTCCCGGATCATTCCAGCGAGGATATTTGAAAATTTGTCAATCTCGTCCAGCAGACTTATCGTCTGGATGATGAGATTGTCCCGCCGGCTCGCTTCCACCCGAAGTTTACGTCGCGCCAAGGCAAAACAGACCTCGCGAGCGAACTTCCGGATGTTCAGGTCGATATCTCCCCCCACCTCTGAGAGTTTCTCACGGAGAGCTGTACCTGCGAGATTTGGCATGACCGGTTCGAATTTAGCCCCTCTGAACTCCCGTTGAAGTTTTCTTACAATGGACGGTGATTCTAGCGTAAAATCCGTGTATCCCCTCCTCACCAACCCACCTACGAGCTTGCGGTGTTCCGGGGATGGGGTTCCGGACTGGATGTTCGCGATTCGGGTGGCGACTTCGGCTGGATCTTTCGGGAAGTGCTCCGAGGAGATCATCCGCCCTCCATCATCAAATGCGAATACACCGATCACACATTCCGCCACATGAGCCCTCAAGCGCCCCACCAAAACAGGATTGCGCTTACCATGTTTAAGCTTTGCAAGAACTTTCAGCGAAAGGCTCCAGATCTCGACAGTTGGGGGTAAACAAGCTGACGGCTTTGGCTTTTGATGATCGGACTTCCAAAAATCATCCATCCCGGTGGGATCCTACCACAGCAGCCACGGGTTGCCAATCCTGACGCGTTGCAGTCCCTCCTTCTCACAGATTCTCAGAAATAGTTCAGCATCCTCTCGTCTCGTGTATGGCATGTCACACATGTGGTAGCAGGGATGGAACGCTAAGAGGGAGTATGGTATGGTTGGATCGAGGTCGGCAATGAACGAGGCGAGGGCTCGTATCTCCTCCTCGTCCACGTAGCCAGGCACCAATAGGGTGCTGGCCCTGGCGAACGGCACTTCCGGGCGTTCCCTGTGGCGTTTGGACAGCCATTCAAAGTTTTCATAGGCTTGGCGGTGCTCGATTCCGGACAGGGCATATAATATTTCCGTTGACCAGCATTTCAGATCCGCCTTGATCCCACCTCCGCTTTCCATAGAGATCTCCCCGATCAGTTTCAGGTCCTTCGGGTTCATGTTTAGGTTGGTTTCGAGGCAGATACGAAGGAGACGCTTCTCCTTCTCAGCTCTCTCACGGAGCAACTTTGCGGACGAGAGAACGAACGGCATCTGACTTGAGGGATCTCCTCCAAAGTAGCAGACGCATCCGGTGTCCTCATCTGCCGCACTGGCGAGCTCGTTCGGGGTAGCAGCCGGTCCTCCGCACGTGATGAGGTCGTGAAAGCTAAAGTTCTGGCAGAAAAGGCAGTCGTAGGTGCAGCTTCCAATAAAAACCGCCAGATTCTTGTAGCCCACGTCTCCCCTGGGAGTCCTGCACCACCGCGGATACCCCGCACCACCGGATCCCGCGCAGAACTCGGCCGGGACGCAGTTGGTGGGCAGTGGTTCGTGATACCACTCCAGCAATCCAAGCTCCGGGGTACCAAATCTTCTGACAAGTTTTCCATTCACATTTTCAACGAGTCCGCAGTATCCCCTCCCACCGCGAGGGATCCGGCAAAGGTTTCCGCATCCGAAGCATCTTTTTCCCTCCCCGCTGGGTGGTTTGGCCGGCAGCCCGTGTCGTATCCTGATTTGTGCGTGGGCGGATTCGACGTATGGCTTGGCATCGTCGAAGCGCTCCCTGAGACAGGCGCCGCAGACCCTGAGCACTGCCGAGATGTCGTTCGAGGTCTTGCCGCAGAGCTCACATCGCACCGGTTTGCCTTCGGGTCCGAGGGCCATCAAACACCACTTTTTAATAGGTATGTCCCGAAGTATGTAGTTTGAGGCGGTCGTGTGGAGATAGTGTTCGGTTCAGAACGCCTGAAACGGGGATTCGCAAAGATGCAGAAGGGTGGAGTAATCATGGATGTTACTACCCCGGAACAGGCGATAATCGCGGAGGAAGCCGGGGCGGTGGCGGTCATGGCCCTTCAAGCGGTTCCAGCGGACATCAGGGCATCCGGAGGTGTCGCGCGCATGGCGGATCCGGCCGTCATCGAAGCCATCATGAACGCGGTCACGATTCCGGTGATGGCCAAATGCCGGATTGGTCACTTTGCGGAGGCCCAAGTCCTTGAGGCTTTAGGCGTGGACATGATAGACGAAAGCGAGGTGCTCACCGTTGCGGATGAGGAAGCCCATGTGGACAAGCGGAAATTCAAGGTACCATTCGTCTGCGGCGCCTACGATTTGGGCCAAGCGCTGCGGAGGATAGACGAGGGAGCTGCGATGATTCGAACGAAGGGTGAGGCAGGGACCGGAAATATCGTTGAGGCGGTACGTCATATCAAGCTGACGAAACGCCAAATAGCTGAACTTGCGGGAGCGTCCGATAACGAGCTCGAGGTGAAAGCACGTGAATATCGGGTACCGGTCGGACTTGTGAAAGAAACAGCGAAACTACAGCGTTTGCCCGTGGTGTGGTTCGCCGCCGGGGGGATCGCCGGTCCAGCCGACAGCGCGCTGGTAATGCAGCTCGGCGTGGACGGTATTTTTGTCGGCTCCGGTATTTTCAAATCTAGCGATCCACCGAGGATGGCCAGGGCGATCGTGGAAGCGACCAGGCATTACGATGATCCAGAGATGGTATTGGAGGCATGCAAAAATCTGCCGCAGCCAATGAGGGGCATCGACATAAAGACCCTTAAAGAGACCGAGAAATTACAGGTCCGCGGGATATAACGTGGTACTCCCTTATATCGACCAGCCTCAGATTTGACTTGGTGTGCAAGTGATAGAGTTCGTCCTTGCCGTGGTGGCATCGATACTCCTAATTCACAAGGCCGGAGACCTCTTTGTGGACTCCGCGTGCAGGATAGCTCGCGCCCTCGGGGTTTCTCAGGCGATGATAGCGCTCACCCTGATAGCTTTCGCAACCTCGGCTCCGGAGTTCTTCACCTCCGTCATAGCGGTCGGGTTGGGCAGCGGGGGTATCTCATACGGGAATGTGGTCGGGTCGAACATCGTCAACGTCGCGCTCGTCCTTGCTCTCGCGGCGATTTTCGGCATGGCCCGGGTGGATAGATGGGGTTTCGGTGATGGATTGCTCATGCTGGTGCTGGGGGGGACACTTGCCGCGATGTCGCTCAACGGCACGGTTGAACCTGTGGAGGGGCTTCTGCTGCTGGTGATTTTCGCCCTGTTTTTGAGGTTCGTAATAAGAAGGGAAAACGCGAGGAGTTTGGAAAATCCCGTCCCAAAAAAACGTGAAAGCCTGCGAAAGCTGCTTTTGCTCTTTTGTCTTGGGACAGCTGGTGTGGTGGTTGGCGCACGGCTGCTAGTGTTCGGCGCTGTGGGGATCGCAGAGGGCGCGCTGGTGGCGGCCGGTATGACACAGCTGGAAGCTCAGGCCGCGGTTGGTTTCACCTTGGTGGCCATAGGGACGTCAATTCCGGAGCTGGCCACGATCCTGATCTCCATAAGGAAAAAATTGCACGATATTTCGATAGGGACGATTGTTGGTTCGAACATTTTTAACGCGGCGTTTGTCATCGGTAGCGCCGCCTTGGTCGGGGCAGCAAGGGGGGTTTCTTTGGGGG
>CAZMCI010000007.1:34072-35065 GCA_964564905.1 Hadarchaeota archaeon (SeqCode)
AGCAATCCCATGATGTTGATTTCTTCGGCGTTGCTGGTCGGGTTCATGTGGAAACGAAAGAGGTTGACGCGGAAACATGGAACGATGCTTCTGATGTTTTATGCGGCCTATCTGGCCGGTTTGGTTTTCTTTTACACCCATTAGGTGATGTTTCGTGATCAGGGTGGGATGTTGCGGATGGGGCTTTTACGGAGGGGGTCTCAAAGCATACCAGCGAAAATTCTCAACGGTGGAAGTTCAGCAGAGTTTTTACAGACTCCCGAGGGTCAGGACCGCTGAGCGCTGGCTGGCCGAGGCACCGGAAGGATTTGAGTTCACGGTGAAAGCCTGGCAGGCCCTCACCCACCCGCCGACCAGCCCCACCTGGCGCCGCTCCGGGTTAAAACCCGAAGAGCTCGAGCGAATGCAGTACGGGTGGCTGCGCCCGACGCGCGATAACTTCGAGGCATGGAAACGGACGAAGGAGGTCGCGGATGCCCTTGGGGCCAGAATTTGTGTGATTCAGTCTCCGCCCAACTTCAAGTGCACGGCGGAAAACATCGAGAACATGCGTAAATTCCTCTCGAAAATCGATCGAGGCAAGTTCGCCTTGGCTTGGGAGCCTCGAGGCGACTGGAAGGAGCATCCAAGAGAAACTGAGAAAATTTGTGAGGAACTGGAGCTAATTCACGTGGTCGACTTAATGCGCCGCGAGCCGTTATCAAAGCATCCAATCGCGTACATCCGCTTGCACGGTTTGAATCCACGGGAGTATGATTACAACTATGAGTATTCATTGGACGAACTAACGCAGCTCGCGGCGAAGGCCAAGAAATTGGATAAAAAACACCGCGAGGTCTACATAATGTTCAACAATTTTCAAATGTACAAGAATGCGGCGCAACTGATGAAGATCCTGAAGATCCGATGGTGAGCTCTGTAAATCTAAGTCTCCACCATGATTTTGGACTTGCCTTCAGGACGAACAAAGAGTTCCTGGCCCTTTTCCAGCCC
>CAZMCI010000008.1:0-33083 GCA_964564905.1 Hadarchaeota archaeon (SeqCode)
AGCCCGGAGATGGGGACTGAGACAAGGCCCCAGGCCCTACGGGGCGCAGCAGGCGCGAAAACTCCGCAATGGTAAGGAGCACTTAAGAGGATGGGTACCAGTGTTCATTTGGGGGAGAATATGAGAAGAATACAAATTACGGAGAGTCTAGAGTTGCTGGCTGAAGAGACAGGCATTCACATCGGAGACGGATCAATGCCTTTCTTTGCGCAGAGAGGAAAGTATACTTACTCCGTAAGGGGTAACCTATCGGAGAGGGAGTATTATGACGCGCACGTTGTCCCTTTGATTCAAGCCACATATGGAGTGAAACCAAATTGTTACATCGATACCAAGAGAAGCTCATATGGATTTGAGGTCGGTAGCAAGCAAATAGTTGAATTCAAAAGTAATTGTCTAGGACTGCCTAGGGGGCCAAAAACCTCGATAAGAGTCCCAGTGGTATTCATGGATGATAAGCATACCTATTCCCATCTACTGAGGGGGATTTTTGATACAGACGGTTCAGTCAAAAAATACCCTAGAAGTGTAGGAGTAGAGTTCACCACGATGTCTCAGCAACTCTGTGTGGACATGAAGGAAATGCTTGAGAAGCTGGGTATCTTTTGCCATGTTTACGAATTTGGAAAGCGTTGTGAGATAGTTGTGCTCGGCGTGAGGGAAACAAAAAAATTTTTCAAAATAATATTCCCCAAAAATAAGAAACACTGGCACCGTCTTCAGCTCTTTACCGCGGAATGCGCGAAAGCGTGACGGGGGAACCCCAAGTGCCGTTGGTCTTTCGATCGACGGCTTTTCGGAAGTCTAAGAAGCTTCCGGAATAAGGGCTGGGTAAGTCTGGTGCCAGCCGCCGCGGTAATACCAGCAGCCCAAGTGGTGGTCGCGATTATTGGGCCTAAAGCGCTCGTAGCCGGACCAGCAAGTCCCTTGTGAAATCGGGCGGCCCAACCGTTCGGCTTGCAAGGGATACTGTTGGTCTTGAGGCCGGGAGACGTCTGAGGTACTCCGGGGGTAGCGGTGAAATGCTCTGATCCTCGGGGGACCACCAGTGGCGAAGGCGTCAGACGAGAACGGACCTGACGGTGAGGGGCGAAGGCTAGGGGCGCGAACGGGATTAGATACTACAAAGTGTCTCCCTCTGCAGCGATGCAGAGGTGAAAACCCAGCTGTATCGGTAGAGCCTTGGCGATGGTTTAAATACCTGGCCAAGGTAATACCGAGGGAAGTTGCCTACAAGCAACCCCGTAGAGACTAGAGCATGTGTGGTGATAGAAGATGAGCAAAAACTCATCTTTGTCTGAAGAAGTGAGGGCAGTTATACTGGGAAGCCTGCTTGGCGATGGCAGCCTGAGACTACACAAGAAATATCAGAATGCGAGGTTTTTCATTCGACACTCGTCAAAGCAGAGGGAGTACTTCCTGTGGAAGGTCAGCTTGCTCAGGGAAATTTCGGGAGAAAAGTGCTGGATTGAACAGTCTCCGGACGGATGGAGCAGCAATACAAAATTGCTTTACCAGAGCAAAGCGCTGCCGGAGATCACAGAGCTGTACAAGCTGACGCATAGTGGACAAAATTTGAGAGTTAGAAGGAAGTGGCTCAATCTGATGACGCCGCTGTCACTTGCGATAATGTGGATGGACGACGGCTCCATAATAGGCAATGGCAGGAGGGGTGTCATATGTACGGACCGCATACCCTACGACGAGCAGCTTATCATCTGCAAGTACCTCTCCAAAGTCTGGGGGGTAAAAGCGCGTGTCGGAATGAAGTCCAGGGGCAGTGCAGCGTGCAGGATATGGATACGATCGGCAGAGAGCTTGAAGAGATTGCTTCGCATAATACTGCCATATGTCAAGGTGGAGTCGATGCTGCCAAAAGTCCTGCTGATATATCGAGACGCACATGCTCAGAAACGCTGGGCATCTGAGGTAGCCTCCGCAACTGGATTTCCAGAAGAAACGGTGTGGAGGTACATCGAAGAGAAAAAACTGCGGTGGAGATCTCAGATGAAGATATAGTCCTACCCTCACAGCGATGTGAGAAGGTTGACCCCGGTAGTCCTAGCTGTAAAGTATGCGGGCCAGGTGTCTGGTGTTCCTCGTGATCACCAGGTGCCGGAGGGAAGCCGTTAAGCCCGCCGCCTGGGAAGTACGGTCGCAAGGCTGAAATCTTGGGGCGCAGCGATATTGGAGACGGCGCGGATACTTTCGGTGACCCCTCCTCGAAAAATAGTTTCGAGGGGATCTCAGAAGTTATTCGGGAAAGACCTTGCAAAAAGAAGAGGCGTTGTTTTATCTCGTTGGAGCACTGCGGGATGGCTCGGTGTATAGAGACAAAGCAGCGAGAAACTATGTTGTAGTGTTCTACCAAAAACAAAAAGAATGGCTTGAGAAAGTTATAGCACCAGCTCTCGAGGAGGTCTTTGAAAAAACGGGTCGCATTGATGAATATAAGACTGGTCATTACCGAATAAGGATTTTCAGCAAGACCGCTTACGACTTTCTAAGAAATCACTTTTTCCTCGAGAAAAACATGGCCAAGCGAAATGGGGGATTCCTAATGTTTTAACTCGCCTCCCCCCTGAAAAGTTGGTTCCATTCGTCAGAGGATTCTTCGACGCGGAAGGTGACGTAGGGCCCACCTATATAGGGTTTTCCCAGAAAAACGGGGGTGTTCTTTCCTTTCTGAAACATACATTAAATAAGCTTGGTATAAGAACCGGGGAGATTCACGTTATAGACGAAAAAACACGCACAAAGCGTATCGTGATTTCAGGTAAGAAAAACATCAACAAATTCGTTATGCTCATCGGGAGTAATCACCCGGTGAAAAAGCGCCGTCTCCGTACGTTAAAGCGTGCCCAAGACAGCAAACTTAAAGAAATTGGCGGGGGAGCACCACAAGGGGTGGGACCTGCGGTTCAATTGGATTCAACGCCGGAAAACTCACCAGGGGCGACAGTTGGTTGAAGGCCAGGTTGACGACCTTGCCGGACTAGCTGAGAGGTGGTGCATGGCCGTCGTCAGCTCGTACCGTGAGGCGTCCTGTCAAGTCAGGCAACGAGCGAGACCCTCGCCCCTAGTTGCCATCGGTGGGAAGCCGGGCACTCTAGGGGGACCGCTGGCGCTAAGCCAGAGGAAGGAGAGGGCGACGGTAGACGGCAAGAGGTCACAGAAATAGTTCGCTACGTCCGTAAAGTTTAAATCGTGATAGGTCCGTCATTTCGGAGAAAGACATGCCGCCCACTACTATCTCCTTGTCCGCAGTGAAAAAATTGTATACAGAAACAGCGAAACTAACGAACAACTTTACAAACTTGATACCAGAAATACTGATCGAAAACCCAAGAAGAGTCCTAATACTCAGATTAGCCTGCAAGATGTCACAGAACGAGTTTGAAGATTTCTTGGGAACCAGAAACAAAAACATCACAAAATATGAGACAGGGAAAATAAGTAAAATGCAAAAAGCAAGCGCTATGAGAATAGTCAATAGAGTTTCAGAAAAGATAAAGAAGAAGGTCGGGTTGAAGGAAATTATAGCATATTTTAAAAAATCCACAAGTGAATCTTCAGGTTGGTTCAGAGCAAATGCAGATACCCCACTTGCATTGAAAGCTAGGAGGAAAGGAGCAATCGAGAGTTTAAAGAAAAGAGCTACTCCCCAGGAGAAAACGTTGAATACAGAGCTTTACAAACGAGGCATCGATCATTACTTGAACTATGCAATATCACATACATTAATCGTGGACTTTTTTATCCCAGAAAAAAATTTAGTGATCGAGTGCAAAGAAATAAGCTCAGGGTCTAAACGAGAAACCAAGGAGCAGATTCAAAAATTAGCGTATCAAGGGTACAAAATAAAATTTAAATACCCAGATAAGGAAATTTGGGCGTTAGTTAAAAGTAGGGTCAAATTGACGAAAGTCGAGATGGAGGAATTACAAGGCCCTTATGCTCAAGTCTTCACGGACGTAGACGAACTTCTGGAAAGATTCTCTTGTCGGCCGTTGTCAGCATGCCCCGAATCCCCTGGGCTACACGCGGGTCACAATGCGCAGGACAATGGGATGCAACTCCGTAAGGAGAAGCCAAGCCCCTAAACCTGCGCTCGGTTCGGATCGAGGGCTGTAACTCGCCCTCGTGAAGCTGGAATCCCTAGTAATCGCGTGCCAACACCGCGCGGTGAATACGTCCCTGCTCCTTGCACACACCGCCCGTCAAAGCACTCGAGTAGGGCTCGGATGAGGCTGGCTCAGGTTGGGCTGGTCGAATCCGAGTTCTGCAAGAGGGCTTAAGTCGTAACAAGGTAGCCGTAGGGGAACCTGCGGCTCGATCACCTCCTTTGATGTTTTGGGTACCGGACCCTCGGATGGGCCTGTAGCTCAGTGGTAGAGCGTCGGCTTTGCAAGCCGAAGGTCGCGGGTTCGAGTCCCGCCGGGTCCACATGTTGATGCAGCACGTGAAGTGAACTTCACGTGTGAAGGGCAAATTGCGTTCTGCGCAAGATGAATGCCGTGCACAGGTCGTGATCCCGATACCAGTTGGGTTCCGAGAACTTAGGCGAAGCCATCTGGGGAATGGCTTGGCTCGAGCGCCGAGGAAGGTCGTGGCAAGCGGCGAAACGCTTGGGCGAGGTGCAGGCAACCTTTGAACCCAAGATCGCTGAATGGGACTTCCTGGCGGGAGGAAACTCCCGTCGTCCCCGGCAGGGGACGGGAACCCCGGGAACGGAAACATCTTAGTACCGGGTGGAAAAGAAAGCAATCGCGATGCCGGGAGTAACGGCGAGCGAAACCGGCAGAGGGCAAACCGAACCTGGTGACGAAAGTCACTGGGGATGTGGAGTTGTAGGACTTCCTCCAATCCCTCGTGCGGGAAGCCGAAGCAGCTGGAAAGCTGCGCCTTAGAGGGTGAAAGCCCCGTAGGCGTAACTGCGCAGGGTACGAGGGGAAGTATCCTGAGTAGGATGCCTTGGAAATGGTGTCCGAAGCAGGGAGGCATCAACTCCCAACCCTAAATACGTCTCGAGACCGATAGCGCACGCAGTACCGCGAGGGAAAGCTGAAAAGCACCCCGGAAGGGGGGTGAAAAGAGCCTGAAACCAGATGGCGATTGTTGGGCACGGCTCGAAAGAGCTGATCCTCCTCGAAGGAAGCCGTCGCGAGGCGGTTGTACGAGAGGAGGGGATCAGGGTCGTGTCGTCCGTCTAGAATCACGGGCCAGGGAGTTTCGTGCTGTGGCGAGGCTAAGTGGTTTATCCACGGAGCCGGAGCGAAAGCAAAAAGTCCGCAACCCGAAAGGGCGAGGGACTGGGTGCGAATAGCGCCCGGAGTCACGGCGCGAAGACCCGAAACCGGGCGATCTAGTCCGGGGTAGGCTGAAGCCCCTCTATGAGGGGTGGAGGGCCGAACCGGTCTTGATGTGCAATTCGGTCGGATGACCCTGGGCTAGTGGCGAAAGACCAATCAAGCCCGGTGACAGCTGGTTCCTCTCGAAGCTGGCCGCAGTCAGGCCCAGCGCGAGGCTGCCAGTGGTGTAGAGCACCGATTGATGAATGCGGGGGGAGACCCTCGGTTCGTCTGTCGAACTCCAAAGCCATTGGCGCCGTAGACCGCTGGAGACGGGATGGTGCGGGTAAGCTGCATCTCCGAGAGGGGAACAACCCAGACTGGGGTTAAGGCCCCAAAATGCCGGCTAAGTGTTAACCCTAAAGGGCGTTCTCGTCCTCAGACAGCGGGAAGGTAGGCTTAGAAGCAGCCATCCTTTAAACAACGCGTAAAAGCGGACCCGTCGAGGACGGGGGCCCCGAAGATACACGGGGCTAAGCCGGCTGCCGAGACCTCAGGGCAGCCGAAGTCGAGTAGGCTGATCCGGTAGAGAGGCGTCCGGCGTGGACGGAAGCTCGGCCGTGAGGTCGAGTGGACCGCGCTGGAATGAGGATCCTGGCGGTAGTAACAGCGTAGCTGGGTGAGAATCCCAGCCGCCGAAGGGGCTCGGGTTCCTCGACAATGATCGTCAGTCGAGGGTTAGTCGGTCCTAAGGTGGCCCTCAACCAGAGGCCATCGAAAGGGAATCCGGTTAATATTCCGGAACCACCCAGGTACCTGCGGCAACGCAAGCCTGGCTTCCGACGCTTCGAGGTAGGCCGAGTGAGGTCGTCGCCTCATTTAACCGCCGAAACCCGGGGAGTTCCGTAATGGAGAGAACCGGGTGAATGCGGGAATAGCCTGCCGTAAGGTGGGTTCGGCTGATCCTTGGAGCCCGTGAAAAGGGAGCCGGGAAATGGGACCCTGGGCGACCGTACCTAGATCCGACACAGGTGCCCCTAGGTGAGAAGCCTAAGGCGTATCGGGAGACACCAGGCTAGGGAATTCGGCAAGTTGGCCCTGTAGCTTCGGTAGAAGGGGTGCCTGCCCCGCAAAGGGCAGGTCGCAGTGACCAGGGGGCTACGACTGTTTAATAAACGGCGGGCCGGAGACGACCCGCTGGTTAAAAAACGTAGCTCACTGCGAAGGCGAAAGCCCTTGTACAGTGAGTGAATTCTGCCCAGTGGCGGTACGTGAATGCTCGTTCCAACGGGCAGAAGCGCCGCTAAACGGCGGGGGTATAGCTAGATGGTCGTGTTCCCGAAGCCGATTGTCCATATATAAACAATCTTCGCCCAAAGACTCGGCGGGGAGTGATGAACGCGGATTTGGCGTATTTATTAGGCATGCTTCACGATGGGCATATTTCCTTCCGCGACAACAGAGTCATTGTTGAGTTCTATCAGCAGAACACAGGTATTCTACAGTATCTGCAACAGATATTGGAACGGAGATACAATTACCGACCTAGAATCACCAAACACAGGGGCGCATATAGGTTAAGAGTTTTTAAAAAGGAAATATCCAGTCTGATAGCGAACTTAAGCAGAAACACCGATTTTCGGAAAATACCTTGGAGTATCGCGAAGTATTTTGTTGCAGGGTACATCGATGCAGAAGGATGTTTGTTAATTGACCGGGAATATACTAGAATTGTGGTAACACAAGCAGATAAAGAAGATTTGCTGAGACTTTCAGAGTTGATCGAAGAAAACACCGAGATAAACTGTACCAAAATTCAAGGTCCGTATGCCCATAAGATGTCTAAAAAAAGATGTATTACCTGATCATCAATGGAAAGAAGAACGTGAAAAAGTTCTTCGAAGAGATTCCCGTTAAACATGAAAAATTTTCAAAACGGCTTCGGAAACGGCTGTCTGGCTCCCCAGACTATAACCCTCTTAAGGTAGCGTAAACTACGGCTTCCTGAGAGGAACCGTTTGGCGTAATACCTTGCCGCTTAATTGGCGGCTTGCATGAAGGAATCAACGATAGCCCCACTGTCCCAGCCTGGAACCCGGTGAACCCACTGGCCTGCGAACATGCAGGGGATCCCCGAAGGGAAACGAAGACCCCGTGGACCTTTACTGCAGCCTGTCGTTGGGACGCGGTTGTGGGTGCAGAGCGTAGGCGGGAGCCTTCGAAGCCGAGTCTTCGGGCTCGGTGGAGGCGCCAATGTAACACCGCCCTCCTGCGACTACGTTTCTAACCCCGAGAGGGAGACAGCGGCAGGTGGGCAGTTTCGCTGGGGCGGCAGCCTCTCGAAAAGATATCGAGAGGGCCCAAAGGTCGGCTCAGGCGGGTCGGAAATCCGCCGTGGAGGGCAAGGCCAAAAGCCGGCCTGACTGTGAGCTCACTACCAAGGCTCGCAGAGGCGAAAGCCGGGCCTAGCGAACCTCGATGTCCCTCTTGGTGAGGGCTCGGGATGACAGAAAAGGTACCCCGGGGATAGGTATACGCTCAGAAGACCGGCGTTGTCAGTTTATAAATGACCTCTCCGAAGTCTCGGCGGGAATTGAAATCAGAAAATGTTGGATTATAACGGGCACTGCCGAGGACGCACGTTGGAGGCGAAGCGAAGCATTGAATCAATCTTGCGGGAGAGAAGTGTTCATTATTACAAACACAAGAATCGAGATTTATGGCAGCAATACATAACCGGGAGAAAAAATTTAGCACGATTTCTGAAGAAAATTGGCTTGGACCATCCGGATAAACGTGAAAAACTGACAACGATGCTGGTCTTTTGAGCACTGAAGGGTTGCTGGGTACCTTTCCCCTTTGACAACGGTAGCCCTTCAGCGCCTACGGGCAGTATACTCCCAAACAGAGTTGTCGCGGGCGAGAGCCCCTATCGACCCCGCGGTTTGCTACCTCAACAATTGGGGTATGGCGGCAGCAATGCCGACCAAAGCACCGGCTAATATCGGAGAAGCCTCCGCGCGGGAAGACATAATATCCAGATCTACGGAGGTAACTCCGAGGGAAGTGGGAAGATATGGACAAGCGACTAACGAGTTTCCAAAGAGAGTTGATCATAGGGTCGTTACTCGGTGATGGCCATCTGCGTCTACATAGAAACAAAGTGGTGTTTGAGTTTCTGCAGAGCTCAAAACGCAAGTTCTATGTGCAATGGAAACATGAAATCCTTGGAGATCTCGCGTGCCCCAAAATATACTACCAGCGAGGTGACAGGGAATACTTTAAACTTGTTACAAAAACACATCCAGAACTAACGGAACTTTACGGTCTTTTTTATCAAAGAGGCCGAAAGAAAGTTCCTGAACAGATTGCGAAAATATTGACACCTTTCGCAATAGCTGTGTGGTTCATGGATGATGGCAGCAAAAGCAAAAATGCAGTTTACTTCAATACTCAGGGATTTGAGACAGTAGATCAACTCCGCCTGATAAAAGCACTTCGACGCTTCCATCTGATTTTGAACTTGAATCGAGATGGAAGATACAGGCGTCTGAGGTTAATCAAGCGATGCAACAAGAGATTCTTGGAACTCGTACGTCCATATGTGCTCAAAGAGTTTGTCTACAAGCTTCCCACCCCGTAGAGACTGATGCCTAATGGCAGATGAGTTGGGCCATATTGTATGGCTCAACATACGCCGGCCCCTGTGAGATACAGGGAGAAGGAATAGTCCGAAGCGAAAAGCTTTGCGATGTCGTTTCTTCCCATCCTGGCCGTGCAGCAGCGGCCAAGGGTAGGGTTGTTCGCCCATTAATGGGGAACGTGAGATGGGTTTAGACCGTCGTGAGACAGGTCGGATGCTATCTTTCGGGGATGTCGGGCGCCTGAGGGAAAGGTGTCCCCAGTACGAGAGGAACAGGATGCCGGCGCCTCTGGTTTACCGGTTGTCCGACAGGGCAGAGCCGGGTAGCTACGCGCCAGTCGATAAGGCCTGAAAGCATCTAAGGCCGAAGCGACCCCTGAAAATAGGCGCCCTTGGCCATCGGTGACTCCGTCACGGCAGTCCTCGGTGACGAGGATTGCTGGGTGGCCTACAGCCTGGGACTAGAAGATCCCGTTGCATGGCCGCGGGTGTAAGCACCGAGCTTCGGCGAGGTGTTCAGCCCAGCGGTACATATCGGCTGAAAAGTTCCAACTCAGCTGGTATCAGGATCGCGACCGTGCACGGCTTTATTTTTTGTTAGCTTCTGCGGCGGGAAGTTCTCACTGCGAAAGCCGGGGGATGAGAGCCGCTTTCTGGCTCAGAGCGACGATGAGGTTCGATTAATCACCGGGACGCGAAAAATCTCTAGGGAAAGCTTATCGCACCGTTCGGGCATGCTGCTTCGCAGGCCCGGCATTCGACGCAGTCTTGGGGACGTGCCACAACTCCCTTCCCGTCGACGAGGTCAAACACGTTCGCCGGACAAACCTCGGCGCACGCGCCAGCCCCCTTGCACTTGTTCGGGTCAATTATCGGTGGCATCATTATCCCTCCTTTCCCTGTTTCAAAATAGCACTTATATAACCTGCGATCCTATTGCGAAGTGGCTTCCCCATGTTTTTCAATTTCTCATCCAAAAACTTTCGATTCTCCTCAAAGGAAGGAGAGAATTTGTCTGGATAGCGCTCGAGCAGTTCACGCGCCGCACGTTTTATGTATAGAGGTCGTACCCTCCCCATGTTTCTCCCCTACTCCGCTTGCCTCTGTCGGCGCGGCTAAAAACTTTTTCCCAGATTATTTGAGTTTCTCCGCCAAACGCAGAGCTGTTTTGATCACTTCAGTCGGGGCGGTCCCGAGTATCCTGATCATGGGTTCCTTTCCTGGTGCGCCCCTGTCAAATATTATCTGGGGAACCTTGCCTATTTTTCGGATGGATTGCTCGGTTCCCCACCTCATGGTTTTGACGCCTTTTGGTTCCTCTTCTCGGTCGAACCTGCTTATGGTTAATCCCAGCTTTTTACATGCGTCCAAGATGTGGGGGGAAAACTTAACGTTCATGCATGCTCTTATTTTCGGATCGTGGGACATCGCCGTCAGCACAACGTTTGCAACGTGTTCGGATGCGCCCAGTTCCGGGAAACCCGTGAGGAGTGCCTTTCCTCCAGATTTTACGATCCTCCCGGACAGCCCCACCACTTCCGAGCTCGATCTGGCTTCAGGAAGTGCCATCACGATGTTCGTCCCAACCTCGGGCAACAGTTTGACGAACTCTACCCTTTCCGTGACCATTTTTGCGGCCTGCCATACCTCCTCGAGACACCGGGCTTTTTCCGCGTTTAGGAGAAGCGTTGCCATTTGATTTACGGGCCTGAGACCCTTTCCCACTTCTATTTTATTCTTGATCGATTCCATGATGAATTTTTTCGCGGTAGCGATCCCTTCCTGGAGGGAGGCTTTTTTTGCAAGCTCAGCGGTTATCGCAGCGGAGAAAGAGCATCCCGCGCCGTGTACGGGATCGCCCGCAATCCTCTGAGTTTTGAACTCCTTGAACCCCCCTTCGGTGTAAAGTACATCCGTGACGGTTTCCCCCCTGAGGTGCCCTCCCTTTACGAGGACCGCACGTGGGCCCAGTCTGGAAATTGCGCGCGCCGCTCTCCGCATATCGTTCACCGACCTGATTTTCATGTCAGAGAGTACTTCGGCCTCGTGAACGTTGGGAGTGACGAGCTCTGCCAGTCCCAGCAGGTCCTTCAACGCTTCTATGGCATCTTCCCGGAGGAGGGGTGTCCCGGTGGTCGCGGTCATCAGAGGGTCCACGACCAAACGAAGCCCGTGTCTTTTCACCCCTTTTTTCACGGCCAAAATTATCTTCGGGTTACTGAGCATTCCGGTCTTCGCCCATTCCACATCGAAGTCCTCGACCACTGCGTTGAGCTGCCTGGCCACGAACTCAGGAGGAATTTCCATAATCCCCTCAATTCCCTTGGTATTCTGCGCCGTCACCGCCGTGATCACGCAGAGTCCATGTACTCCAAGGGCCGAGAAACTCTTTAGGTCCGCCTGTATGCCAGCACCGCCGCCGGAGTCAGATCCAGCGATGGTGAGTGCGCACGGGAGCTTCATGGAAACACCTAAAATCTATTCTGCGTATCCCAAGTATAAACTCCTCAAAGATATATCCCGCGCTTCTTGGATATCTAAAGATATCTTTAAATACCTCGATGAGATGTAAATTTGGGGGATGAAACTGAAAACCATTCAAGTTCTCGTCAAGTTGCCCTCCAGGCTCCTGGAGCGCATGGACGAGATAGTTCGGGATGAGGGTTACACTTCACGTCAGGAGTTCATCCGTGAAGCTGTCAGGGAGAAGGTCAGGTCAATCGGGAGTTTGGAAGTCGTGGAAGAAGAGATCCACGCCCGCCGGAAAAAGGTTCGCGCGGAAAAATTCGAGATCACCCCACCTCCTCGGTCCAGCCTCCAAAGGGGTGTTAGGCGAGAGGCAAACCGCTTTTAGCCTCTCGCCTTAAAAATCATTTCGTCTCACATTTTTCTTCCGAGGAGGTATGTGGGACGGGCATCGGTTATCCTCAATTTTATGTATTCACCCGGGCTTCCTCCGTCGACGATCGCCGGCCTGTAATTCTGAAGCCTGACAACTAGCCCACCCTTTTTGCCTGGTTCGGTGACCAGTCCTTCAAGGGTCTTTCCCACATAGCGCTTATTTCGTTCATAACCGATCTCGAGGCAACGGGCGGCCAATCGTCTCGAACGTTCCGCGACCTCGCTTCCCCTCGGCCCCGGAATCCGCGCGGCATCGGTGCCCGGCATCGGCGAGAACCTTGAGAGATTTACCTTGTCCGGTTTTACCTTTTCGATCATCTCTAACGTGTGTGTGAATTCCTTTTCCCCTTCGCCAGGAAAACCCACGATGATATCCGTAGCCAGATAGAGGTCGGGAAAACTCTCACGGAACTCCTCGACGATTCGAAGGAAGTCGTTCACCCCGTATCCTCTTCGCATGCTCCTCAAGATGTCGTCGTCCCCGCTTTGGACCGGGAGATGGAGAAACTTGTAAATTTTTTCATCCTCGTAAGCCTGGAGCAGATCCGGCAATATCCCCAGGACGCTTTTTGGGTTCATCATGCCCACTCTCACTTTAAAATTTCCGTCCAGCTCGCATATCGAACGCAAAAGTTCGGGGAGGCTCGTTCCCGTGTCCAGTCCGTACGCTCCGGTGTCCTGGGCCGTCAGGAGTATTTCCCGATATCCGCACGAGATGGCCTCGGCGACCTCTTTCAGCACGGCCTCGCGTCTGAAGCTGTGCAATCTCCCCCGGGCGAATCTTACGGAGCAATAACTGCAGTTTGAGACACAGCCCTCGCATATCTGTACCACTGCGCTCACCTCGCTTTCCCGAAGTTTGGGCATTTCCGGTTTTTCGCATATCACCGGCTCGAGCATTCGGACGTTTTGCGCACCCATCGAGACCATCTCCACCACTTTTGAGAGCGTTGGAATGGACCTGCAGGAGATGATACCCGCGAACTCTCCGATCCGTTCCACGGATGGGAGATCTATCAGTGGTAAACATCCAGCCACGATCACGCGTTTTCCATTCATTTCCCTTAGCTCCCTGAGACGGCGAAGCATCCTTTGGTGGGTTTTCCTCTTCACCGCGCATGTGTTGACCACCACGAGGTCCGCCTCGTCCAGGTTTTTGGTCACCTGGTGTCCGGCGGCCGCGAGCTCTCCGAGGATGATCTCCGAATCTCCCCGGTTGGCGGTACAGCCATACGTTTCGCAATAGACGCGCATATTACCAAACTTTTTACGCTTCTTCCGCAATAAAATCCAGAGGATGGGTATGAAGAAAATACAGCTCACGCTGGTGCAGATAGACAACTATGGGCCGTGGACGATCACCCCCCGCCCCCGCAGGGAGGCGGAGCTTCAGACTCTTCAGGCGGAGCTTTTCGCCGAACTCGAGAGACGGTTCAGCGAACGTAAGGGACTCATTTTTTTGACACGGTTGGACAACATGGTGGCTGTTACTAATGGGATCTCCATGGAGGAGCACCGGGAGATCCAGCAGGCGGTCAACAGAAAGTTTCCGGTGACGGTGAGCATGGGTATCGGAGCGGCGTCTGTGCCCTATGAAGCTCAGGTCAACGCGACCCTGGCCCTCCAGCGTGCGGGGGGGAGCAGATCCGCTGAGAGGAAAGGTGTGCTGGTGGGGAAGGGCGTGGATGGCCCAGATGAGGATTGGGTTCAGATCGCCCACATAGATGTGAACCATTCGGCACTCATCACGGATAGCGAGCCCATCTACGAAACACACGTGCTCCTTCAGAAAACCTATCTCGCTCTCATGTCTGCTTTGGTTCGGAGAAAGGCTTTGGTGTTCTACGCGGGAGGAGACAATTTCATAACCCTCTCAAACGGAATGGACCTGCACGAACTATCCGATGTGTTCTCCGAGGTGAAGCGTGAACTTGGATTTGGGCTCAAGGCCGGTGTGGGCGGTGCCCCTACGGCGGAACTGGCCGCACAGCTTGCTAGCGAGGGACTTCACGAGATCCGAGGAGGCATGACAGAGAGTCCCGTCATCTACAAATCCTCCCGGTGATACCTCATGAAACCAATTTCTCCTCACCCTCAGTTTCATATAGATGAAGGCATAGTGAGCTATTGAATGCCGGTTGATCAAAAGGGAAAGGAAGTTCTGAAGGCAGCCGGTTACCGGACGGTCAGACGGGACATATCGAAGGCAGTGGCTGAATATACTAGGGATCAGGGCAGGGCTGGTGAGGATCTTTATTCAATAGTGGAACGTATACTGGGAGAGGAAAAATTTAGGAAATTTTTTGAGGGCCTGATCCGTCGAACGATGGAAGCGACAAAACTCACCGAGAAGGAGTCCAAGCGGTGCGCGTCGATGCTCGTTGGAGAGGAGACGTATGAGGACCTGCGCAGGGTTCCCGGTCTAGTATATTCTGATCGGGAAGCCAGGGATGGAAAAATGGAAAAGATCTTCACAAAGTCGAGGAGGAAGGGTTTGGTAAAAGGGAGATACGAACGCAGAGGGATACTCAGGGCGAAGCCCGGAGTGTTGTGTTCATTAGTCGAACTTTTCCGTGATAACCCAATCCTCTGGAAGATAGTAGGAATCGGAATTTTCCTCATCCTCACGTCCGCTTTTTTGCTCGGGTCATTTTACGATGCGTTAATAGTGGCCCTCACCCTTAACGCTATCCCGGCTCCAACTCTGATCCTAAAACTTGGAAATATTCTTGGAGCCATTGGAGGGGTACTGATCTTTTTCACCAGCATAGCTCTCGTGCTTTCCCACCTCATGGAAAAGGAGAGAACAAGAGAACTCATGCACAGATTAGCGGAAAAATACTTGGAAATGGCCTGATTTTTCCGGGTACTGAATGATCCAGATTCTTCTTGTAGTGATGCGGGGGAGGGGATTTGAACCCCCGAACCCCTTCGGGACCAGCCCCTCAAGCTGGCGCCTTTTGTCGGTCGTAAGACCTTTGACCTGGCTTGGCAACCCCCGCCCGTTATGAATTCTACTGTTCAAAATTTAACTTCACCGCCGCCGAAGACCGTGAGAGAGATGGGACGGAATTTAGCAGTTTCAGTTCATACGTCAATTGCCGATTTTGATATTAGCATTTAACGTAAAAATTCGGGAATTTATAAGGCTATTTTTTCAATGGTTTTCCTTATAAGTTTCAAAACCTTTAAATAGACCCATATCGAGCGTTATTTCGAAAAAATTGAGGTGAAAAAAGTGTACAAACACAGTGCGTTAGTGTTGATTGCAGCCATGGTGATAGCCACAGCAGCGATCATTGCTCCAGCCCCTACTGCGGTTGCGGCCGGAACTGCGACCGTTTCTCCAGCCTATGCCAGAGCGAATACGAGGATAAAGTTCACCGTGGTGGTAACTAACGGTTACTCTTCGGATAACATTGACAATGTGAGGATTGTAGCAAGCAGTGGCTTTGTGAATCCAGTAGGTTATGCCGAAAACTTGGTGATTGCGGCTGATAATATAGAGAACTCCGTGGCTCCTCTCACTCAGGCAGGGGAGAACCTGAAGCTGGCCGCAGAAAACATAGTTTCAGCAGGGACAGACCTTTACAATGTTGGAGATAACCTCGCCCAGATAGTGGTTGGGGACTTCCAGGCAGAGAATGTTACAGCTAGTGCAGGCCTCGCTGACGAAAATGCATTCTACAATGTTTCAAACGCTGCCAATTACTTGAAGCTTGCCGGCGATGCCTTGGACAACGCAACTGAAAACATAACGTACGTGGCCTACTACTTGAACTTGGCCGGAACCCTTCTCTGTTACGCATCAGGAGTAGAAGCAACTGGTAACACGGAAAATATTGACAACATTAACAGCGACGCTGGCGAGAACGTCTGGTCTGCTGGAGATAACATCATAGTTGCGGCCCAAGTTCTCGGTGAGAACATGAACCTTGAGAATGTGTCCTACCATTTGAACGTGGCGGCCGACAACTTGGGAGGAGCAGCGGCAGCGTTCAACAATACTAATCTTAGCACCTATTTCGGAAATGCGGCTACCTTGCTTGGTCAGATGGCATTAAAGCTTTCAGACGCCGATAACTTCATTGACAATGCTGCTTACGCGTTCGGAGTGGCCGAGAATTACCTGTACAGCGCCGGTGAGAACCTTGCAGGAGTCGCCAACCTTTCAACCGCCGGAAACAACCTGAAGGTAGTGGCCCTCGCGCTGGAGAACGTGGAAAATGCGATCCTACTTGATGAAAACCTGTTCAGGGCAGCGGAAAACTTGTTGCTGGCGTCAGACAACTTAGACAACGTCGCTTTGGAACTCGGTGCAGACCTCGGGATGGACAACATGAGGAGTGCCTCCGATGATCTGGACAACGCAGGCGAGAACATGAAAGTTGGCACCCTCAACCTGTCTATTGCTGGAGACAGGATAAAGAGTGCTGCGACGAAACTATCCGGAGCAGCGACAACTATGGAGGCAACTGTGAGCGGCCTCAGCCCATCCACATGGACGCTTTCATCCGGTAGCGGTTATGTGCAGTTCGACGCAATCGGTGACAACGTAATAACGCCCGGAAACCAGCAGAGCTTTGTGTTCATATGGACCACGCCGAACATCACTACAGAAACTAATTACACGATCTCCGTGCTGGTGAGCAAGGAGGAAACTACCTACACGGCGTATGAGAACCTCGGAGGCTTCACGGTCACGGTTGACGGTCAGGTCCCAACCTTGACGATTAACGTGACACAGGAAGGGGTCTCACAGACGAACTTGGTCGGAAACAAGCTTGACAACGGCAGGGCGACCATCACAATAGTAGCGAGCGAGGCTTTGAGTTCGCTGGGTGAAGTTCACGTGGAGAACGCAGGAAACGATGAGAACCTTCTCCCGCCAATCCCAGGCTCAGCATTTACAACGACTGACAACATCATCTTCACCTACCAGTACATAACGATCGGTGAGTGGGATGACAACACCGTTGCGGTGAGGGTTCTAAGCGCTACGGATTTGGCGGGCAATGAGAACACATCAGGAATGGAAAACACGATTACGGTTGACACCAGAGCACCGGTTTTAGTAGATAATGGTTTGTCTGGAATTCTCTCAGGTATGAGAGAGAACGTTGTGCAGGCGGGCACGGGCACGATATACAGGTACGTGGACAATTCGGGCAGTAGGTCAATGGTTATCATCGTGGAGGACAACATATCGGCGGCTGACAACGGTACCCGCGTTGCTTCGGTTACCGTTAACGGAGTTGCGGCAACGAGAGACCCAATGCAGGACAACCGCTGGACCCTGTCTCTGACCCTTGACGAGGGATACAATTCAGCAGTGGTGGTAAGGGCTACCGATACAACCGGTAACTGGGTCGAAGAGAACGTGGAGAACATATTCATAGATACCCAGGCACCAACCGTGTCATTTGACACGATTGCCGGAAAGACTTGGACTGACGGCGTGGAGATCGCCGACAACACCCCGCAGATCAGGATAACGATAACGGATCCAGGCTATCCGACCTCAGGGCTTGGAGTTGCCCGCGAGAACCTGTTCGTCTACCTTGACAACGACGATAACGTGAACAACGGCACTCCGGCATTTGGAGGGCTGTTGGAGAACATGGCGGCATGGGACCCCGCGACTGGGGTGTTTGAGAACATCATTGACAACTTCGCCGAGAACCAGGGCAAGGGGCTTGTCGGAGGCACCTACTACATAATCGTGGTATGCAACGACAATCTCCAGCATGCGGGAGACAATGAGAACTGGGTGATCGCAAAGCACAGCTTCGTCATCGACGTTACCGCGCCAACCATGCCGACTCCAACTCAGGCTCTGAATCCGCTGTATGGAACCACTATATCCAGCCCGTTGGTAACGGTCACCAACGAGCTGACCATCCGCGGAGAGGGCCTAAGCACGGAGGCAGGTGCGACAATAAAGATATACATTAGGAATGCCTCGACAGGCGCAGAGGTATCCACAGACACCACGACAGTCGATACCGACGGCAAGTGGAGCAAGACCATCACCCTTCCGGAGGGAGGGGTGACCTTCCAGATAGAGGTCACGTGCATAGATGTGGCCGGCAACGAGAGCACACCCCAGCTCTACGGGTTCGTGCTGCTCGATGGCACGGCACCATCCGTGACCATCTCAGCTCCATGTACAGCCGGGGAGATCCACACGACCGCTGATCCAACGGTTGTTGTCAGCGGCAGCATAACAAAGGACACATGGGAGACCTACAACTCTGGCACAAGGGCGGTCACCGCGACTGTTCAGGTCGGCAGTGCAACTCCTGGAGTTCTGACCATAAATTCCGATGGGACCTTCACGGTAAGCGCGGCTCTGAGCGAGGGAACGAACACGATAACCATCAGGGCGGTGGACTCAGCAGGGAACAGCGATTCAAAAACGATAACAGTTATCCGCACGGTTACACCATGGGCGACCTACGCGATTATCCTCGTGATAGTCGCGTTGATCCTAGCTGCGATTGCGATATTCAGGAAGCGGTAAGGGGAAAACGCCAAACAATCCCCTTATCTTTTTTATTTTAGTTTTTTGCCGAACTAGATGTTTTGCTGCTTAGGAGCTGGTTTATTGTCCCCTCAAATAAGTTAATTATGATTAACACAAAACTTATAAATGCGTTAATTATCTATACCAAAATGAGAGGATGGCGGAAATTGAGGAGCTGCTGGTGAGGCTTAATCCGTGGTGGAGAGGAAAGCCTGTGGAAGGCATCGCCGGGTTAAGGCCGAGATTTTTGTATCGAAAGTTATTGCAGCAGATGAGGAAAAAACAGGTCATCGCAATCACCGGTCCACGGCGAACGGGCAAAAGTACCTTGATGCGTCACCTGATCCAACACCTGCTCGACGAGGGCACAAAACCGGTTGAGGTACTGTACTTTTCCTTCGATGAGATTTTGGCAAAGGAGCCAGAGATCATAGAAAAAGTGCTTCTCACTTATGAGCAATCGTTCTTGCAGAGAGAGTTGCGGGATGTCTACATCTTCCTGGACGAGGTGCAGTACGTGGAAAATTGGGCCGCGGTGCTGAAGCGCTATTACGATCTGGATGTTGGGATAAAATTCGTGATAAGTGGTTCACAAAGCTTGACGGTAAGGAAGGGTGAGGAGAGCCTTGCGGGCAGAATTTACGAGTTCGTGCTCCCGCCGTTGACGTTTCGGGAATTCTTGCACCTGAACGGCGTAGAAGTTGAACAGGTTCAGCTCAAGTTTGAAAAGCTGAAAGAAGCGCAGGGGAAATTGTGGTTGAGGAAAAGGGAGCTCCTAACGGCACTATCGCATTATTTGAGGCAGGGTAGCTTCCCAGAGTTAATATGGGAGGATGACATTGAGAACGCAAGACAGTATGTGACAAGCCTCCTCAAAAAAGTGATCTTCGAGGACATCCCCCGAATTTTCCCGATCGAAAACTCCCTGCAGCTCAACGAGATCCTGAAGTTTGTGGCTAGGCGTCCCGGAGCACTCGTGGAGTACCAATCGCTCGCATCCTCGCTCAATATGACGCGTCAGACGGCTTCCAAGTACATTTCGGCCCTGGAGGAAGCTTTCATCGTCATGATCTTGGCAAATTACCGGCGGAGCGCTTTGACCGTTGCCAGAAAGAAAAAGAAGGCCTATCTGGTGGCCCACGCATATGCTCTTCCTTTTGTCGAGCCAGAGGAAGCGCTCGTGGGCTCAAGTTGGATCATCGAGAACGTTGTTGCCTGTCACCTGAACGCCAAATTCTTCTGGCGCAACGCTGGCGAGGTAGATTTTATCGTGGATGGGTCGCCCGTGGAGGTGAAATACGGGGAGAAGGGGGACATGAAAGGGATAACCAAATTCATGGTCAAGTTCGGGGCTAAGCACGGGATCGTCGTCACCAAGGAAACGCTTGAGAGAAAAAAAGCCAGCGTGAGGGGGGAGGAGTGCGAGGTGCTGCAGGTCCCGCTGTGGCTTTTCCTGCTTTCGTTCTGAAGCGATGCTCGCGTCGACCCTTAGCCCCGATCGATGTTCAAAAAGCGATAGTGGAGGAACGCCGGTGAGTTTCCCTTATCTCTTTTCTTTTATTGAGTTCCATTTTTACGCCGGTATAAACTGTTTCCTTTTGTGTCTACAGCAACCACCAATGGCCCAAAGTCCTTTACCCTGAAAATCCACATCGCTTCGGCGTCGCCTAGCTCTCTCCAGTGTGCTCCTTCGATTTTTTCGATGCATCTCGCCGCGAGGGCTCCCGCACCTCCCGGAAAAGCCAGATATACACAACCCAACCTCGAAAAATGTTTGACGACCTCCTCTCCGATTCCGCCCTTGCCGATTACAGCACGAACTCCTGTGGTCTCCAGGAACTTTACCTGTGCTCGGTCCATGCGCGCGCTTGTGGTGGGTCCAGCCGAAACTACCTCAAATTTATGAGGGCCACGCCTGAGGAGAGGCCCGCAGTGGTATACTATCCCTCCCTCCAGTTTTATAGGCGGCTTCGCCCCGGACACTATTTTAGCGTAGGCCTTGTCCCTCGCGGTGACGATCCTCCCCGTGATGCTGACGAGGTCTCCAGCACATAGCTTTCTTACATCTTTTTCATTTAACGGTGGAGTCAGCCGAATCGGCTTCAAGGTCCCACCAACCTGAGTTTGCCGTTTACAAGCTTTGCAGTGGCTCTCCTGGCGACCCAGCATTGCATGGCGATAGCCACAGCCAAGCTCGCGGTGTGTGAGGCAGCTTTTTCTATCTTCACGCCGAGGACGGTGTTTTTACCTCCGAGTCCTGCCGCTCCGATCCCCAGACGATTGGCTGCTGTCTCTATCTCTCGTTCTAATCTGGCGAGAATTGGATCTGGATTTCTCCTGTCGAGCGGTCTGAGGAGTGCACGTTTTGCCTCCAGACATGCTGTCTCCATGGACCCCCCGATCCCCACGCCCACTATCGTCGGGGGACATGGTTTACCACCTGCTTCCTTCAGCGTTGCGAGCACTACCTGTTTGATCCCGCCCAAACCCTCGGTGGGTCCAAGCATGAACAGCCTACCACAGTTTTCCGCTCCAGAGCCCCGTACTAAAAGATCCATCTGAAATGTGTTTCCATCCGTCAATTCAAGATGGATATTCGGCTGCTCTTTTCCGGTGTTTGAACTGATCGGCCTGCGGGTGACCGGATCCACCACGTTGACCCTGAGCGGTACCTTCTTCGTCGCCTCAGCAACCGCTTTTGCAATGACTTTTCTCAGGTCGAAGTTTAATTTGAGTTTTCTCCCGATCCGAACGAAAAAGGTGAAGGTTCCGGTGTCCTGACAGATCGGCACATCCAACTTTCTCGCTATCTCCAAATTTTTTAACATCAGTTCGAGCTGTAGCTTGGAAATGGGATTTTCTTCGGTTCTCAGGGCCCTACGCAAAGCACGTGTCACGTCTTTTGGCAGGGTGGTCTCGGCGCGGTGCAGCATCTCGACGGCTGTCCGGTATACCTCCTTTTCGGTGAGCATGCAATCGAATTTAGATGTCACGGCAGAGTTAAAACATCTTCGCAGAAAGTGTGTCCGTGGTCGGTTGCGGCTGATAGACGAGACGACCGGCATTGTGCTTGCGAGCGATGTGGAACTGGCTGACACGTTCTGGAGGAAATTCAGGGGGCTGATGTTCAGAGGGAGTTTCCCGCGCGGGAAGGCCCTGCTTTTCAAATTTGGAAGATCTGGACGTCACGGCGTGCACATGTTTTTCGTGCGCTTCCCGATAGATCTGGTCTACCTGGATCGCAAGTTTAGCGTCGTGGAGGTTCATGCCGGGCTCAGACCATGGCGTTTTTACAGGCCCAAGTCGGTATCGCGATATCTCATCGAATTTCCGGCCGGAACCGTTGCGCGTAAAAAAATCCGTGCTGGACACAAAATTGCATTGAAGCACAAAAATTCCTCCCGGAGAAAGGGTTATAACTGTTGAGAAAGAAAAAATAAATTGCTGGCCGAGGCTGGTGGGGGACGGAGAGGATGGTTGGTGGAGGTCCCTCGCGGGTTGGCCAGAGCTGCTGTAGGTCTTGCTTTTGACATAGGTGCGGATACAGTATTAGCGGTCACCGAAACAGGAAAGAACTGTGCTCCTCTTTTTGATGAAAAGATATTCAGCAAGCACGGGAGGCGGATAAAGGTTATCCTCGCGACCGACAGCGTGGAGACGTATTCCAAATTCACGGGCAGTGTTCACATCAAAGTTGTTAAACTCACCGCACGACCGAGGGATAGAAGAAAACAGGCGTACTACGCCGTGGCGTGCGGACTCCAGAAGGGGTTTCTCAGCCCAGGTGAGCGCGTGGTCTGCCTCACGGGGGATGGTTTTGCAGACGTGACCGATTCGCTTACGGTCTTGGACGTGACGGGGGATGAGCGGCTCATCAACGTGTTGGAGTCCAATCAGGTTCTGGCGGACGCGGTTGACCTAGCGCTGGAGCTGGGTAAATGTGACCTGCAAAACGGACATTTCTCCGGGACCGCGTTCGTGGTCGGCAACAGCAAGGAGGTCCTAAGGCTGTCTCATCAGCTGATGATCAATCCATTTGAGAATTACAGAGTGAAGATATCCGACAGGAAGAAGTGGGATCTCCTGAAAAAATATGCAAATTTTGATGGCGCATTTGTGATCGACTCAGACGGAACCGTCGTAGCGGCTCATCGGTATCTGGATGCTAACAGAAAGGTGGAGGTGCCCAGCGGGCTGGGGACCCGTCACATGGCGGTTGCAGCGATGACCGCGGCAACCGGCGCGAAGGGGATCACGGTGTCCGGGGAGGATGGATTTGTCAGGATATTCGAGCGGGGCAGGATGGTCATGAAGATAAGTCCCACCAGCAGAATATTCGAGTACCTGCATGGAGCGTTCGAGGGTGAACGGTTTTAGGCCTTAGGGATGAGTAGTTTTTGATTGGGATGCTCTACAGGACTCTGGCCGAGGCCTTTGAAAAGCTGGAGAGGACAGCCTCGTATCTAGAGAAGAACTCCGTCATAGCCGAGCTGTTGAGGCGGACTCCGGAGGAAGAGATAGAGCGGGTGGTCCTGCTCTTGCTCGGCAGGCCCTGGCCAGCATACGTCTCCAAAGAGACCGGTGTGGGGCTGCAGCAACTCAAAAAAGCGATCGCGAAGGCGTCCGGTTACTCCACAGGCGAAGTGGACAAGCTGATGAGGGAACTCGGAGATCTCGGTGAGGTCGCTGCGAGGCTGATCGGCAAAAAAAAGCAGGCGACGCTCTTTACGGAAAAGCTGACCGTCAAGAAGGTGTTTGAGCGGATCAGACAGCTTCCGGAAGTCACCGGTGAGGGTTCTGTCGACAGAAAAACGGATTATATCTCGGAGCTTCTGACCAGTGCGAGTCCGGTCGAGGCGAAGTTCGTGGTCAGGACGGTGCTCGGTGATCTCAGGATTGGCGTTGCTGAGGGAAGGTTGAGGGATGCGATCGCCACCGCATTTGATATAGACCCGGAGGAGGTAGAGCACGCTTACATGCTGACGACGGACTACTCCATGGTCGCCAAGGCAGCCGCGGTGGGCGGGAGAAAAGGGCTCGGTAAACTCAGCGTATGCGTGGGACATCCAGTGAATCCGATGCTGGCGCAGCGGGCGGAGGACATAGATGAGATACTGGAGCGAATGGGCGGAAAAGCGGCATTTGAGATCAAGTTGGATGGGATCAGAATTCAGGTCCACAAGGAAGGTGATCAGATTCAGCTCTTCACCCGACGGATGGAGGACTACAGTGGCATGTTCCCGGATTTAATAGAACCGCTGAGAAACGCGGTGGGAGTCAGACGGGCGATCGTGGATGGGGAGCTGGTGGCGATCGACAAACGAACCGGGAGACCCATGCCTTTTCAGGAGGTGTTGAGGCGCCGCCGGAAGTACGGGATAAAGGACACGGCCGAGCAAATACCGGTCCAAATACAGCTATTCGACGTGCTGCTGGTCGAGGATAGACCCATGCTCTCCGAACCCTACACTCGGCGTAGAAAAATGCTGGAGAAGATCGTGAGGGTGGTGGAGGGCAGGGTCGGGGTGGTCGAACAAAAAGTGCTCGACAAAAAGGACGAGATCCAGAAGTTCTTGGACAAAGCGGTGAGGATAGGTCATGAGGGGTTACTGGCAAAAGATCTGAATTCCAACTACCGCGCCGGGAGGAGGGAGTTTCTCTGGCTTAAGCTCAAGCCCACCGTGGAGACGCTGGACCTGGTGGTGGTCGGTGCTCATTACGGAAAGGGGAAGAGGGCGGGAGTTTTTGGATCATATGTCCTGGCGGCGCGCGATGAGGAAACTGGACGTTATCGAACGGTTACCAGGTGTGGAAGCGGCTTCACGGACGAGGACCTGAAAGACTTGACGAAGATGTTCAAGAAAATTCAGATCAAACGACCGCACGAGGAGGTTGATATGGAAATTGAGACCGATGCTTATTTCGAGCCCCGGGTGGTGTTTGAGATAGCATACGAGGAAATCCAGGTCAGTCCCGAGGAGAAGCACACTTCTGGAATGGGCCTGCGTTTTCCCCGCTATCTGCGCGTGCGTGAGGATCGACGCCCCGAGGAGATAACAACCGTCAGGGAGATCGAGGAGCTGTTCGAGCTGCAGGAGCGAAGAAAGGGAAAAAGGGCCTAGATCAGAGGAACTGTTTGAGCAGCAGTTCCTCGAATCTCTCCAGGAATTCCGAGACCTTGTTCTCGGGGATCTGCGCCCCGCAGGCCACGGCATGCCCCCCTCCCTCACCTCCCACCACCTTTGCAGCTTCCCGTATCGCGTGCCCCATATCAAGGCCTTTCAAAAACAGGAGTTTCGAACATCGGGCCGACACCTTTGCCATGCCGTCCTCACGTACCACCCCCACCAGGGGTTTGTACGGGTCACATCCCTGATTCCCCAGTGTGAGACCCGCAATGGTCCCGATGAATATCTCTTTTATCACTCCCGTCCCGTCGAAGTACTGAAGGTATCCTTTCGTTCCACGCTGAAGTCCGGTTTCTTCTATGAACTCCATCCCCTCGGCGATCCTGCGGCGGTGCTCGCGGAGGAGGCCGAGTGCTGCCCGATAATACGTCCCGCGGTCACCTTTTGCTACCTCGAAGCCTATCAGGGGTTGCGCCTGTCGTGCGGTCGCGTTTAGACAGGTCCCGAACACATCAGCGTCTCGAAGCAATGAGTTTTCTTCCTCCTTCGGGAGGGTGTAAACTTCCCCTATTAAAAGCCCCGGAACGTACTGGACAAGTTCTTCCGGCACGTACATGTAAGCCCGGCCGATGAGTTCCGTGGCTAGCCTTTGCTTCTCAGAATCTGAGAGGTCTACGAGCCTACGCCATCCCCTATCGCTTTTCAGCGGGATGTTGAGCCACCTCAGCAGACTTATGCAGCCCGAGGGTGAGTTGCTGACGCCTGGTATGAAGGGATCCGTGAACATCTCGAGGGACTTGAACAGGGGTCGCGAGTGCCTTCCGTACAGGAGCAGGTCTGTTGTTTGGGTTAGGATTCCGGAGCTTACCCCGTCGCTGGCTATTTTCCTGTTATATCCCTTCAGTTTCCCCCACGCATCCTGAACGTCACCTATGGCTCCGATGATGCCCAACGCAGAGAGATCCAGATTTGTCCGGTCGATTTCCCTAGCGATCAGATATGCCATCCCAGCTCCGCTTATCTCTTGAGCACCGTTTAGGCCATGGAGATGTGCGTTGAGGTGGAGCAGCCCGCGCCACTCCTCCGATTTCGCTGGCTCGTGGTGGTCGGCTATTATCACGTCATGATTTTGGTACTTGGGTTTGAGATTTTGCAGCTGGGAGCTTCCCAGATCCGTAAAGATTGTGAGGTCGGCAGGGTCCAGATCGTCCACGACCTCGCGGTAAAGCATGCGGACAAATTTCACGTTATGCCTGACATCGAGCCTGTCGAGAGCCTTGGAAAGGATCGCCGCCGCGCACAGACCGTCTGCATCCATGTGGGAGACGATTTCGACGGAACTCCGTCTGTGTTTTTTTATCAGGTCGGCTGCCTTTCTTGCCTGTGCCAGCATCGGGGGAATCATGCACTATCAATGTTTTTATCCGGCGCACCGTATAAACTCAGAGGTGGTGGATTGCACGTGCATCACGCGTATATCGGCCTTTTTCTGATGGCATGGAGTTTGGTCGTGATATTTTTCAGGGTCGGGGTAATAGGAGAGTACAATCCATGGCTGGCTTGGGGAGGTCTCGTGCTGGGAACGATTCTCTTCGTCCACGATGTTTTATGGCACGTTACCCACAGGAAAAAAAGGTGAAAGCTTGCGCACGATAGATCTCCAGGGAAAAGAAGTCGTGCTTATCGATCAGATGAAGTTACCTCGGAGACTGGAATTCGTCAGATGCAGGAGCGCCGCGGATGTGGCGAAGGCCATAAAACGCATGCAGGTGCGCGGTGCTCCAGCGCTCGCAGCAGCGGCGGCCATGGCTCTCGCTGTCACGGCGCTCAGAAGTAAAGCAAGGACAAAAGCCGAACTGCTGGATGAACTAAAACGGGCGGCAAATATCGTGAAAAAAACACGTCCGACCGCTGTGAATCTTTTTGTGGGATTAAAGCGGGTGTTGGACGTCGCTCAATCAGCTTCTGACGTGAAGCAAGCGCGCAAAGCTGTCGTGCAGGAAGCGAAGTGCATAATTGAAGAGGATATCGAGGTAAACAGGAAAATTGGAGAAAACGGCGCAAAGTTGCTAAAGGATGGAGACACGGTACTGGCCCACTGTAATGCGGGGGCCCTGGCCACTGTGGATTACGGTACTGCTTTAGGGGTCATCCGTTCAGCACGGCGAAAAGGCAAACAAATACGCGTTATCGCCACGGAAACCAGACCGCTGCTGCAGGGCGCCAGACTCACCGCGTGGGAGCTGAAGCGCGATGGCATCCCTGTAACGGTGGTGGTCGACAGCGCTGTTGGGTACTTGATGTCCCGCGGTGAGGTGGACGCCGTGTTGCTCGGGGCGGATCGAATCGCGGCGAACGGAGATGTGGCCAACAAGATCGGAACTTATTCGATAGCGGTACTTGCGAAGGAACACCGCGTGCCGTTCTACGTGGCCGCTCCCACGAGCACCATAGACATGAGTTTACGCACGGGGAAGGAGATCCCCATTGAGCACAGAAGCGCGGACGAGGTCGCGTTCATCGGTGACACGCGAATAGTGTCGAAGGGAGTCCAGGTGCTGAATCCGGCTTTCGACGTCACACCCGCCCACCTGATCACGGCAATCATCACCGAAAAAGGTGTGGCTCGTCCCAGCGATTTGAAATCGCTCCTCGCTAAACCGGCTCGACGCGTTTGATTTCTGGTACCTGTTTTTTGAGTTCTCGCTCGATGCCGTATGCCAGAGTCATCGTCGACATCGGACATCCAGCGCACGCCCCCACTAAGCGAACCTTTACAACTCCGTCCTTGCCCACCTCAACAAGTTCCACACCTCCGCCGTGGGCCTGGAGCGCGGGCCGGATTTTAGCCAGACTTTTTTCGACTTTTTCACGCAGTGCCATTTCGGTCACCGGTTCGTAGCGATTTCCGCACCAGCGGTATAAATAAGATTCTTGTCGAGAGTATCCACTAAAATCGACCGAAAAAAAGAAAAAAAGAAAAATGCGGGCTTATTTCCCGAACTTGTCCCAGAAAGTTCCGGTGAGCGCTCCCCAGATCAGCGAGGATATCAGACCGAGCACTGTGTACAACGGATAGCTCGCCACGTAGCCATAGTTGAGGGCAACGCCGAAGATCAGCCAGAAAATTATGCTTAGGATAAGACCCTTTACCACACTGCTTCCGGGAAGCGATCCGTAAGCCGCCGCATATATCGCCCCGAATATAAGCCCACCTATAATTCCACCGATTATCATCGAACCGGCGAGTATGGCTATCGCGGTGCCTGTAAACCCTGCTGCTCCCATGAGGGCCCAGAAACCGGGCATCAAAGCGTCTGCAAGAGCCATCACAAGCACTAGATATATTATTCCATAGATGAGTCCTGCAACCACGCCCGCTTTAATCCCTCTTCCGAAATCAGCCATTTCGTATCCCTTCAATAAGCCGATAAAACTCAGCTTTATTAAAGGGTTTTGGTAAGTTCAAACCGAGAATGGGAGGGCGAATGAAAAAAGGTCTGGTTGCGGCTGGCATCGCAGCGATCGCGGCTGGAGTTATATTGATTATCCTCGCAGGCACAGTCTTTACTGAAACTGTTGTGCTATACGGTAGAGTCCTGACGACGGCAAATTCAATCCTGCTCTACTCGGGTGTCGGTTTGGTGCTCGTGGGGATCTTGCTGCTCATTTTGTCCCCTGTCAAACTAAGGAGATCTCCCTCTGAGGTTCGCCGTGAGGCAGCTCGTGCCAAGGCCGAGGAAGAAACTGACGTGATAAAAATTTTGAAAAAATCGTTCAGGTCGTTAATAGACCAGCCAGGGTTTTTCATCCTGTACCTAATGCCCTTCACGGTGGCACTGGTCGCCTTCATCCATTTTTGTTTGTCCGTAGGTACGTGGACCCCATTGACAATGAGTGAACCTTCCTCAGAGGCTTCAACATTAATAAACTTCGTGAAGGGTTGGGCACCGTGGATCGTCGTTTACGGCATCGTCTACGTGATCACGATGTTGATTTCCGAGGCGGCCATAATTTTGAAAGCCGCTGTCCTGAAACGCGGCAAGAACTTGGGTCCAGAGGAAGCGCTTCCCAAAGGCATAGGCCGTGTGCCCAGCTTGTTCGCCGCTTACTTCTTGTTTGGAGCGATCGTCTGCTGGCCGCTATTGCTGTTGTTGGGCGCCGTTTGGTTGGGACCCTCGACCGTCCTCTTGCTCGTGCTAACGGTAGTATTCCTTGTGTGGCTTTTGCCGATGATCTACATTTCCATACGGTTGGCCCTTCTTGCCCAGGCTTGCGTGCTTGAAAATCTGGGGCCCGTGGCGTGTTTGAGAAGAAGTTGGCACCTGACAAAAGGGAATTTCTGGCTGATCTTCGTCATGAGTTTGTTGCTGTGGATCGTCTCCGTGGTGGTAGGGTTAATTCCTGTCATCGGATCTTTGGTTGCCATGGTCCTGGTTGGCCCCGCCGGCATCATCGCTTACACACTGATCTACTTGGGGTTGCGCAAAACAAGAAAGCGATAGAAGGGTTAGCACGTTTTGAGCGCCTCAAGGGCTCACTTTACGCTCCGAATTTCTCGCTCTTTCCCATCAGGTCCGCGATCATCGGCATCAGGTCCTTTCCCCGTATCCTGTTCAGGCCCCCCTTCGCTGCGGCGCGCTCTCCGAAGGTCTGAACTTCGTCCGCACGTATTCCCGGTCCGTATATCAGAATGGGCACGGGATCTCCTGCATGGTCCTTGACACTTACGGGGGTCGTGTGGTCAGCTGTAACCACGATGAAATCAACGGTGTCTATAAACTGGTTCAACATCTCGTCCACACGTTCTATGATCTCGATTTTCCCTCCCGGGTTTCCATCGTGCCCTGCTTCGTCCGCACCTTTCACGTTCATCAGGACGAGTTCATGATCCTCAAACAGTCGGAAGGCGGTCTTGGCTTTTGAATCCAAATTGGTGTCCACACTTCCGGTAGCACCCGGAACATCCACCACGGTCATTCCAGCCAGCCTGCAGACTCCCTTGACAAGGGCGGCAGCTGCTACACACGCTCCTTTCAGACCGGTCTGCTCCCGGAAAGGTTTGAGGTGCGGGACGACTCCCCCACCACGCAACAGGACATAGTTGGCTGGGGGCAGGCCCTTCTGTACGCGTTCCTTATTCAGGGGATGGTTTTTGAGCACTTGGTGGGACTTTTTCGAGAACTCGTTCAAAAGTTTTGCAGTTTTGGTGGCCCAGTTTCTTCGAATGACGTACTTCCTGACTCCGCCGGCGATTATCGGATACGAGGGTGTGGCACGTTCCTGACTCTGGAGGAAGGGTTTCACCTGCAGTGGTTTTTTTCCTACTTCGTGGGGGTCCGAATCCGTGACTTCGTGCGATAACCCCTTTCCCCTCAGGACCAATGTCGCCCGGTGTCCCACCGTACTCTTGAATATGAAATCCGCACCGGAGAGTTTTATTTTGCTCACAGCTTCGGAGAGAGGTTCGGTCCCGTGAATCCGACCGGCCCTTCGATCCGTGATCTTCAGCTCTTCGTCCACGGTGGCGTAGTTCGCCCGGAAGGCGATGTCCCCAGGCCTGAGTTCGATTCCCGCTCCAGCGGCTTCAAACGGTCCCCTTCCGGTGTAGACCTCGTAGGGATCATAACCGAGGAGCGCCAGGTGGGCGGTGTCGCTTCCAGGAGGTACCCCTGGGGCGATCGTATCCATGATGCCACATATTCCCCGTTTTGCGAGCCAGTCCATGTTTGGTTTGTTGGCTATCTCCAGAGGAGTCTTGTTCGCCAGCTTGGGTACCGGACGGTCGGCCATCCCATCGCAGATGAGCAATAGTGTTTTCATGGAAGCACCACGACATAAAGAATACTAATGTGTGACAATAAAAACAATTTGGGCCCGTGGCGCAGCCAGGATGGCGCGGCAAGTGGCGACACCCGCAAGGCTTCGGATGCTGCAGGAGAAACCTGTAGGTCGTGGGTTCGAATCCCACCGGGCCCGCTATCATCAAAAATCTAAAAGTATGTGGTAGGTGGATTGGGTGGCCAGAAAAAAGAGTATCCGACACAAAAGGGCTGTGAGGAGACCAGGGGTTGGAAGGTCTGGAAAACTGAAAAGAGGTTTTGGTCTCAGCATGGTTGTCTCGGTTGGAGCAGCCATGTATCTCTTGGGGGTGCTTTCTGGCATAGTCTTTCCGTCGCTCAGTCTTGGAGAAAGTGGGATGGTCTGGTCTGGGGAAAACGTTCAGAGGGCCTCGGTGCACATCGCCGCCGTTCGTTCTGATGGCGTCGGGATGATTTCCACTCTTACGGTGGAGATTCGTTCTGGTGATGGAAGGGTTCTGACGGATACCCATCCGCTGGTAGGGCTCGATTTTCAGCATGCAGATCGCACCGCGGTGAAAGTGGCTTCGAAAATTACGGGACACGCGCTCGACGACGATGGGGAAGGGCTTAAGGGAGCAAACGTGCTTTTTTACGTCTCCACGGAGGGTGAGGGATCAGTGGAAATCCAGGCAATCGACGGGCCGAGCGCTGGAGCGGCGACGACCGTGGCCACAATAGCCGCGCTGGAAAACAAAAAAGTTAGAGAGGATGTGATAATCACCGGGACGATCAATGAGGACGGTTCCATAGGTCCGGTCGGTGGAGTTTTCGAGAAAGCCCAAGCTGCAAACGAGAATGGTGCCCACCTGTTTTTGGTTCCCCAAGGGCAGAGTGTAGTCATTGTATACAAGGAAGTCGTCCATCAGTGGGGAATGGTTCAGTGGATAACATATGAACCAGAACAGATCGACCTGAATGAATACGCGGAAAATGCGGGTTGGGATCTCAAAATCCAGGAGGTCTCAAATATAGAGGAAGCAATGGCGCTGATGCTGGAGTAAATATCTTATCTTTCCGTGTTCAAAAATTGACGGGCCGGTGGTCCAGCTTGGATAAGACACAGGCCTCCGGACGATTTCGGGAGAGAGCCTGTGACACGGGTTCGAATCCCGTCCGGCCCGCCATGCGAATGAGTAAAAAATAAAAGGGCATGGGGTTTTACTGTTCACGGAGTTGAATGCGGTTCAAGATTCGGAAATTTTGGCGTAGGGAAAAAAAGGAGGTCAAGAAAGCCCAGCCACCAAAGCCGGAGAAAAAACTGGAAAGGGAGTTTCCGGATATAAGCCCAGTCGAACTGAGGAGGAACGCGGGCAAACATGTGGCCATTGTGGACGGGAAAATAGTTGCTGCAGCCAAGGGAGCCAAACAGACGCTCATGAAGGTGAAGGACAAATATCCAAGCAAAAAAATAACCCTGAGATACGTGGCGAATGAAAAATTGCTCCTTAAATGCAGATGTCTCAGAAAATAACGTGTTTGTGGACGGTCGATTACTCCAAGGCTAATTTCGCCAATTGGTCCAAGTTGCGTGCGCGTTCAACTGAGATGTCGTGGTAAGCATGGAGGTGTTCCGGTTGGGTAGCAGCTATCACGAAGAGCGAGTACTCTCCAGCTTCTCTCACCGTCTGATATTTTTTGAGAATTTCTCCTACCGGCCCCAGCGTGCCAGTTGAACTCACGGAGGCGCTGATCACGACATCCTGGCGCACGGTATTTGGCCCGCTGTTTTCGCTGGCTCGGATCGCCGCTACCATGAGCACAGCCATCGCTGCGCTCGAGGAGGGTCCCGTGATCAGGGTTTCTGGAGAGATGTTTTCCACCGTGATCATTATGTCAACTTGACCTAGGTCTTTGTTTGTCAAAAGTTCTGCCGCTTTTTTCGCGTTCACAGCGGCTTTTTGAGTGTCTTCATTTTCGTATGGGGGAATCGATATCAACAGGTGACCACTTCCGCTGTGAAGTTCTACTTTGAGCACGGCGAGCCGGCCTTCACCCGTAGCCTTGTCTATTCCGACGATCGTGATCGATCGAGTATACGTGTCTTCCGGAGAAAGTTCCAGGACCGGTGCTCCTTGAATCCACACTGAAGCCAGAACTGCGCCCAGCAGGGTTCCTAGCATGAATGAAACGGCTAGGAATGTAGTGATAAACGGGTTTCTAACTGCGCGGCTTCCCGACATGTGTACAACGCCTGTTGATTACTATTTTTTTCATCATTTATCCAACTTTCCGCAGAAAGGCCCCCATGCGCTAGCGTGGGGATGAGAGCGGACCCCCAAATTGGTCAAGGTGTTTTCGGTCTGGAAGCGGGAAAAAAGAAAGCCAGATGGAAGCGTAGGATTTGATCAAAGAATGGGGAAAGACGTATTTTCGATTCGTCCTCTAAAGAGCGATTTTTCGGTGAAAACATCCTTGGCCTTTTTCAGAAATGGTGATTCGAACTCCAAAACCGAGAGAACGGCAGGAGGTGTTTTCGGTGAGGGGTCTCCGAAAACGGCTTGAACCAAAAGGGCCGAAGCAAGAAAATTGGTGGAAAAGTGCAGGTGCGGAAGGTCATCAAGGCGAAGGTCGTGCGACTGACCAACGTCAAACACCAGATTCTTGACTACGAGTATAATGGGTTGCAGAAGTTCTTGCAGGGCGATCCCGGCATCAAACTCTACTCCGCCAACAAGCAGCAGGCAAAGCGGTTCTACCGCCAGATCAAACCCGGACGAGAATATCCTATCT
>CAZMCI010000009.1:0-23189 GCA_964564905.1 Hadarchaeota archaeon (SeqCode)
CGGTGAGGGAAGGCAGTTCATCAGCTGGCTCGCAAATGAGGTATTCGACGACGCGTTCGGGATGGGTCCCAAAGCAGCATATGTCACAGCAAACGTGGTGGCACACGCAGGGGTGAGCTGGACTTTCGAAAGGGTTTTTGCCGCACTTCTTACTGGTCCACCGGGAAGGACATCATACGAAGAGGGGACCTTGGAAGACCTCGAAAAGGCGCAGAGAAAGGGTTGGAGCAGCCCCGTTGGGGAAGGGGACAAGGGCTTGTTCGGTGCTAACTACGGAAGTCCGACTGGCAAGGTAGATCTAAGAGATTATGACAGGATACACAGGATAGTGAGAAACGGTGAGGTGATAGGAGCCCGCGCTTCAAGATCCTTAGGTATACCTTTCTTGCCCTTCGCGCGCCATCACCAAGTGTGGATGAGAGGATACTCGGGATTCGCCGTCAGCGGTTGGTCTTATTCCATTCCTTTCATAGGCCCGGGGTGGGGCACATGTCACCAAGCGACAAACTTAGGATTGCTTTTGTCAGGCTCGAGCGCGACCATCCCGATGGGCATAGACGTCTTTTTCACAACGCTGGTTCACGGAAATTACGGGGGAGGATTCCTGACCCGGGTCTACTGGGCACGGAGTGCGGCGAACGATTAGTTCGCTCGCGAGTTCGAGAGTGGTTCCCCCCCCGCTTTCGCAGGAAGCTCCATCAGGTCGCGTTCATTTGCATGGGACGCAGGTTCGCTCCCCTGCCGGAAGCTAAATCACGCATTTAGTGTCGGTATCCTCACCCACCGTTCTCCACAGGAGTCTTGGAAGTGCGAATGCCTCACGTGCACTCAAGGGCTCGGTCACGGGTTGACTGGTCGGTTCCACTCGAACCTGTCCCGCTCGGTCTTCCGCCTAAAAGTTGGTTTCGATGAGTATCTCCTGAAAGAGAGCACCGGGAGATTCGGCTGGCTTTCATCTCCGCCCTCTTGGATGGGGTCTTCTCGCTCGCAAAACACAGAGCAAGTTTAGACCGGATTTTTTGAATTCTGGTGATGGCATGTTGAGGATAAAGCCTTACCTCCCAAACCATCGGTGTGGAGGTGAAAATAAACATGCCAAAGTATGTCGAACTCGACGTCCACAAGCAAACGTGCCATGCGACGGTGATAAACGAACGCGGAGCCATCATCAAGCAGAAGAAGTTCCTGAATCGCCCCAAAGAGCTGGAGAAGTTTTTCGATGACATCGAAGATGCGAAAGTGGCCATGGAGGCGGGGTACTGCTGGCAGCCTGTTTACGAGCGTCTTGAAAACAAGGGATACGAGGTAAGGCTCGCCCACCCGTTCAAAACGCGCATCATAGCGGACGCGAAGATAAAGACGGATGCATCGGACTCAGAGGCCCTGGCGCAACTCCTTAAACTCGATTGGCTGCCAACTTCTTATGTGCCGACAGGGGAAATCAGGGAGCTCCGGGAGCTCGTCAGGCTGCACGTGTACCTGGTGCGGGAGAGAACGAGGTTCAAAAACAAGGTCCGTGCGGAGATGAGCAAGCGAAGAATAGAAATCGCCGGAGATCCGTTCACCAAACGCAGGCGATCCCAGTTGAAGGAAGCAGAGAACAGGGCGATAGACAACTACCTAGAAATTGTAGTGTCGCTCGACGAGCGGATTAAGGAACTCGAGCGGGAACTGAAGGTGCGGGCGCAAGAGAACGAGGAAGCGAAGCTGCTGATGACCATTCCGGGAGTCGGATATTTCTCGGCGCTGGCGATTCTGGCCGAGATCGGGGACATCGACCGTTTTCCGGACGCGGAGAAGCTATGCTCGTACGCCGGGATGGTTCCATCATTGCATCAATCCGGCGCCACCATGAAGTCGGGGAGGATCACCAAACAAGGCAGCGCACTGCTGCGGTGGATTCTCGTCGAATGCGCATGGATGCATATCCGGAATGCAGGAGATACGCGGCTGACTAGATTCTTCTACAGGATCTCGAAACGCAAAGGCAGGGCCATCGCCATCACGGCGACCGCCAGAAAACTTCTAGTGGCAATTTACTGGATGCTCAAGCGTCGGGAAGAATTTCGCGCTTAACGGGCAGGGGCACCCCGACTCCCCCGCTGCGGCTCAGACCGCGATGTAGTGACTGAGGGCCCTCCAGCGCAAAACCATCGTGCGGCTCAGACCGCGAATAGGTGCATGCGTACGTTGCCCCAAAAAGGTCGCCGCCGAAACAGTTAAAAATCACATAGGTGCGGGGGAGGAGATTCGAACTCCCGAAGGCCCTACGGCCACAGGATTTCCCAGCTGGCTCTTAAGTTTGGCCGCAGAGATGTAAACCACATCGTATCTGCTCCTGCCCTTTAGACCAGGCTCAGGCACCCCCGCCCAATACGCTCTCTCCCGCCGTGGCAATAAAACTAATGCCCTTTTTTGTGGACCTTCCGGTACACCGCACGATATTTCTTTTTCTTGAGTTTTCGCTCAAGCTTACGTTCGAGTTCTTCCTCCAGTTCCCACGACATGATATCACGTGGTGCTCCGGTCGGGATTTGAACCCGAGGCGATGGCTTTCCCCGCGGACCCGAGAGGCCATCATGTTTGACCGGCCTACACCACCGGAGCACCAAAACTACACGGTTTTCCCAGCCAAAAATAATTTTTTATGTCTCGCTGTGCAGTCCCACCATCTCGCGCCTGAACTCACTGAAAAAGTCGTCCACGATTCCCGGATTCTTTTGCTGGATCCATTTGATGAACCAATCTAGGAACTCCATCCGCTTCTGCTGTTTTCCGCTGCGTTCTCCGCACTGGGCGAATACTTCGATGAGGGGCCCCACTAACTTACCTCACGCTGGTGAAGGCCCGCTACCGGCTAGGATTCTTGAAGCGCCGCGTGGGTTGCTGGCTACGGGTACTTAATCGTCCAAATCAAGATCTCGGACTTAGGCTCCAGATCCAGCAGCCTCAATGAATTTCGCAAATTGATAGAAAAATTTGCGGAGAGGAGGGATGGATTCCCCTAGAACGGGCTGGTCAAGTGCAAAAAAGCAGGCATTGAAAACCATCGACCGTTCATCGATGAAGCCAAAAGGCGGGGAGAAAACCGACTTAACCTCGTTAGAGCCTAACGAGGTTTGAACAGAGGGGGCCGCTAAATTGTTGAATTTGCTGTCCGAGTCAACCTAGGGCGATTTTTTTGGCTGCTTCAATTTTCTCTCGCGGGATGAAGATTTTTCCGTCGTGTTTCTTCGGCACTCGCGCTATTATCCCCTCGCGAATCAGCTCTTCAATTACCCGGCGGGCACCTCCTTGCTCATGTGATGGAAAACGTTTGAGAAATCTGTCGAGATAAATGGTGTGTTTTCCGACAATGCTTTTCCCTCTCCTGCCGATTACCCTCATTTCGTGAGCACGGTGTAATTCAAGCATGAAACGGAGGACCTTTCTTCTCAAGTATTGATCGGTCGTGGTATCCCCTTCCACCTGTATCACTGGTGATATATAAGTATATCCCTGCGTAGTCCCCCGAGAGAGTTTATATATTGGTATATGCCATACAATAACACGGAGGAAAGTAAAATGCACGAAAAACTAATCGATGAAGTGGTTTTAACGCGCCCAATGATAAGATTGATGGGATCGTTAACTGCAGACCTCCCGGAGGCACAAACAGAATACTCAAAAACCGAACTGGCGGTGTGCGCAGGAATTGGCTATGCAACGATTCACCGTATATGGCCAATGGTTGAAAGTTTGCAGTTGGTCGTGCCTACGCGCAAAGTTGGTGGAATCGAATTGTTCAAAGCCAACTCAAATTCAAAGGTCCTCCAAAAATATCGAGAGTTCGTGGACGCATTGCTCACCGTGGAGCTGATCAAGCCGGCGGAGCCACGGCAACGTGAGAGCGAAATTCAAATCCAAAAAGCACCGCCCGTTCCCTCCCATACCAAGGTGATAACGGGATAATCGAACGAGTTTCTTCCTGTTGGACTTCTATAGTAGCATTCAAACGTTAATTTTTAAGGTCTAAAGTTTGGATCTTGAAAGTTAAGCCCCTATTATTGAAGTCTAACTTTCAGGGGGTAAACTTTTAACCGAAGCTCCTGCCGTGAAGCCCAATGGACGGCGGCGGAGAAACGCGTTAGAGTCTAACGATGAGCGATGTTTTTCCCCTTGGTTTGCAATTCGTACTTTTTCCTCGAGGGTTGTTACCCCTGAATCAAAAAAAGAAAAACCGTAGTCCTAGGGCTCCACCACCGGAGCACTGAACATACTCCAAATTTTTCACCTTTATTTCATTTTTGAAGATCACTGGACAAACCGGCCCGGAAGCCATTCGAAATCTATGTGGGCCCAATCGTCGAAAAGCGGGCCGTCGGAATACCCATAAAAATCGTGAGGAGCATTGTAGTTCATGACGCTTCTGTACATCGAAAACTGGTATTTGTGAGAATCGATCCCATCAAAGTCACTTGGGTTCAGCCCCAACCCGTGCCCCAGTTCATGCATGAACGCCGGCCCTGGGTCAAGAGCAGCGTTGCCGACCACGAAGATGTCCCCCAGGTTAAATCCACCCACATCTTCGCTCTCCGCATGGACGTTCCCTATCGTCGTCAAACACCAGTAAAACGTACCACGTCTCTCCGGAGTGAAATACTTCTCCCTGAGATCCCACAGATCATTCATCCCTCCGGGTTTGTTGTCGTAGATGGTACCGACGAACTCATCGGTCTCAGTGCCTCCGCCCCACGCGCCATCGTCTATGTGGAGGATGAGTCCTCTTTCCGCGAAGACTTCAACGAGCCTCGACTTCTCTTGCTCGCCCAGAATTTTAGATCCGGGTTGCCAGTCCACCTCGACAAAAATATCCCTAGTGAAGGGATCGGCCCCAAGCGCTGGAAAGTCTACATCGACAACGCCATCATTATCGACATCGTAACCCAGTATCTCTATCCTATCGCTGAGGCGGTCGTTGTCGGTATCCCAGTCCGATGGATCAGTCAAATAAGTGGTAATTTCCTCTCCGTCGCTAAACCCGTCACCATCAGTATCATAAATGAAAGGGATGGTCTTGTACTCGTTGACCTCGTTTGCGTCGTCCACTCCGTCGTTGTCCGTGTCTTTTCTCCATGGATCGGTGCCGAACACGTATTCCGTATTATCATCCAATCCATCGTTATCTGTATCAGAGACGCGCGGGTCAGAAGTCCATAAAAATAATATGTGATTGCCATTCTCATCTAATGCCAGAAAATTTTCACTGTCATATGGCGAATTCCAGCTGTAATGATTTTCCCAAGTATAATAATCTATAAAATTCTCCGCTACGTCGCCCCAGACTTTGTGCTTCAGCGTCCAGCTGTAGTGTCTGGTATTGCCATAGGAGTCCATCCAACGTGTGTAATTCTCCGTAGTATACAGATGCCAGCTGCCGATCACCTCCTTTCCGTCATCGAGACCATCGCCGTCAGTGTCCGCTATCTTCGGGTTCGTTTGGTAGGTGTACACCTCCCCCCCGTCGCTCAGCCTATCATTATCGGTATCGCGAACTAATGGGTCGGTCTCGTATACGTTCACCTCCAATCCATCGTTCAACCCATCCCTATCGCTATCCGAGTGAAACACACCTGTCTTGGCTTTGAGTTCATCTAGCGTTGACAGCCCATCACCATCGAAGTCTCCAAAAAGGATCACGGTCGGAATGAGAACCGACAACGCTACTGCTAAGATGGCGGTGGCTATCTTTTTCCTCAGCTTCGACTTTTTCCCCATCCACATCCCCAAACATCGTCCACCAAATTGGACAAAAAGTTAATGGCGGGCCCGCGGGGACTCGAACCCACGCTCTCCAGGTTTAGAGTCAACCAAACATATAATTATTTATAAGTTAGGTTAATCTTACTAGAGGGGGAGATAAATGGAAAGAACCCCGTTGCACAGAAGGATGAGAAGGGAAAAGCACAAAAAAATCGCGAGGTTGCAGGACGTGATCTTGGAAACCCTGTACCGGGTATTCCCTAGAAGCGTCCTCCATGGCGGAACCGCGATATGGCGATGTTACTCTGGAAACAGGTTTTCGGAAGATGTGGATGTCTACATGGAAAAAAACACCGAGAAGATAGAGAGATTTTTCGAAGAGTTGAGGAAGGCGGGTTTCAAAATACTCAAAAAAAGGACGACGAAAAATTCCCTTTACTCCGTGCTGAGCTTTGAGTCGACCGGAGTGAGGTTTGAGGCCCTATTCAAAGACGTCAGAGGTACGGTAAAGGAATATGAAACCTACGAGGGAATTCTGTTCAATGTCTTCACCCTTGATCCGGAAGAGATGATAAGGGAAAAAATCAGCGCTTATCTCAAGAGGAGGAAGATTCGGGACCTTTACGATATCTTCTTCATGCTGAGGTATGTTGAGGAGAAGAACAAACTGAAACCGGACCTCCAAAGACTTTTGCGGGAGTTCAAAGACCCGGTGGATGAAGGGGAGCTCAAAGCCCTCATACTGTTCGGTGCAATTCCGACAAAAAATGATCTTGTGGAATACATAAAGAGGGTGGTCAAATGAAGGGCAAATACATCGACAGGGTCAGGGAATACCTCAGAAAAACCCCCATCGCAAACATGAATTCGATATCCGCGCTTTTGCCAAATCGAAATTACGCGTACGTCGTCGTGGACCACCTCCTGAAGAGAGGAGAAATGTGGAGAATAACGAGAGGTTACTACACGGTACACGAAGAGCCTTCACTCCTCGTTTATTGTTTGAAACCCGCATACCTCGGCCTGCAGGACGCCATGAGTTTTCACGACCTCTGGGAACAGGAAACGAACCCCATAATCATAACGGCGAGAAAAGTTCGAACTGGGGTAAGGGAAGTACTCGGGCAGAATGTATGGGTGAGAAGGATCTCGCCAAAATACCTCTTCGGATACGATTACCTTGCGAGCGGTGAATTCTTGTTCCCCGTGAGCGACGTGGAAAAAACACTGATCGATATGGTCTACTTCGGGGAGATGAAAGAAGATACTGTAAAGAGATTCAGGGGGAAAATAGACCGAAAGAAGATGGAGAGATACCTGAAAAAGTACGGACGCAGGTTCAGGGGAAAAATTTTGGAAATTTTAAAAGTTTCAACGTAGCATGTGGTTGACTCTACAGCATGGTGGTTGCTGGCGGGCCCGGTGGGATTCGAACCCACGATCTACAGCTTAGGACGCTTGCGGGTGTTTCCACTTGCCGCCCTATCCTGGCTAGGCCACGGGCCCAAACCAAAATTATCGAAGATATTTATGAAAATATAAGTTCTATAAACGCACGGCGCCTTCCGCCGCCGAACTCACCATGCGCGAATATAACGTCAAGTACCCGCGTTTCACCTTTGGTGACTTGGGTCTGAACCTGGCGAGTCTGTCCTTGAGCTCGCCCTTCTGGATCAAAAGCTCCAGCCTGCGAGCTTTTATGTCTATCAGTATTGGATCCCCATCACGGACCACGCCTATTGGTCCACCCTCCGCCGCCTCAGGTGACACGTGGCCGACACAGGCACCCCTGGTCCCGCCCGAGAAGCGACCATCCGTGACCAGCGCTACCGACTCTATCAAACCCATTCCAGCTATCGCCGATGTCGGAGCCAGCATTTCACGCATCCCGGGACCTCCTTTTGGTCCTTCGTACCGTATCACGACAACATCTCCAGGTCTGATACGCTTCCCGAGGATTGCTTTTACCGCATCTTCCTCACAGTCAAAAACACGGGCCGGTCCTCTGTGGCGCAGCATTTTTGGTCTCACTCCAGCGTACTTGACCACCGCACCTCCTGGAGCCAAACTTCCCCTCAGGACAGCTATACCTCCCTCCCGGTGATACGGTCTGCTCAGCGGTCTTATGACCTCGGACTTGGGCACCTTCACGAATTTCAGATTGTTTCTCACGCGTTGTCCCGTGACGGTCAGAGGACTCCCGTGCAGAAGCCTCCCGAGTTGCTTCATCACCGCTGGGACCCCTCCAGCGTGCTCCAGATCCAGCATCATGTGGGGGCCTCCAGGGCGCATATCGCATATGTGGGGGGTGCGACGACTTAACCGGTCGAAGGTCTCCAAGCTGAGTCTGATCCCTGCCTCACGAGCTATCGCCGGCAAATGCAGCACTGTGTTGGTCGAACCTCCCATGGCCATGTCCACCATGATGGCGTTTTCGAACGCCGCGCGCGTCATTATCATCCTCGGCGTTATCCTTCGGCGCAACAGTTTCATGACCTGGACTCCGCTCTGTTTGGCCAACCTGCGTTTTTTCGCGTCGACAGCGTGAGCGGTGGCCATCCCGGGCAACGAGATGCCAAGCGCTTCACAGAGACAGGCCATGGTATTTGCCGTGAACAATCCGGCACAGGAACCGCATCCCGGACAGCTCCTGTTCTCGATCTCCCGCGCTTCACGTTCGCTCATCCTCCCGGACTTCACCGCTCCCACGGCTTCAAAAGCGCTTATGACATCCAGGCGCTCCCCTCTCCACTCACCGGGCATCATTGGCCCACCCGTCACCATTATCCCTGGAATATCAACACGTGCAAGCGCCATGAGCATCCCGGGAACTATTTTATCACAGCTCGCCAAGCAGACCACGGCATCAAAACGGTGGGCCTCGAGCATCAGCTCCACGCTGTCGGCCACTATCTCGCGGGATGGTAACGAAAAACGCATTCCTGGGGTACCCATGGCTATACCATCGCAGATTCCAATGGTGTTGAACTCGATAGGGGTGCCCCCTGCAGCCCTGATTCCGGCCGCAATGTCCTTGGCAAGTTCGTTCAGGTGGATATGTCCCGGAACCACGTGATTGTAGGAATTCGCTATGGCCACCAGTGGACGATCGAGATCTGAATCCGTGAAGCCATCGGCCTTCAAAAGAGCACGCCTGGGAAGACTTTCAATACCCTCCACGACCTCTCTGCTACGAAGGCCCATCAGAGCTGCCCCGGCAGAAATTCCGGTTCCCGAGTATATCTATTTTGCGATTTTGATGTGGAGATTGTGCCTGGCGAAATGAACGAAATCTCTTACCGGACATCAAAAAATGAAGCTCACTTCTCTATCCCGGCCCACTTCCGAAGCTCCTTTCCGACTTTCTCTATCAAATGAGCTTTTCCCTCCTCACGCATCCGTTTCAGGTTTGGGATGCCGCTTTGACTCTCCTCGATCCATTCCTTGGCAAAAGCGCCGCTCTGCACGTCTCTGAGTATTCCCCTGATGTTCTCCCTTACTCTTTGATCAATCAACTTTGGACCGCGCGTGCGTCCTCCATATTCCGCGGTATTGCTAACTGCGGACCACATGCCCTCTATCCCATGCTCATATATCAGGTCCACTATCAGTTTCAACTCGTTCAAACACTCAAAATAGGCCACCTCTGGTTGGTATCCTGCCTCTACAAGTGTCTCAAATCCTGCCTTTATCAGCTCGGATACCCCTCCGCAGAGGACCACCTGCTCGCCGAAGAGATCGGTCTCGACTTCCTCTTTGAAGGTGGTCTCCACCACACCGATCCGAGTCAAACCTACTCCTTTTGCCATCGCCAGCGCGATCTCCTTGGCGTGGCCGCTCGCGTCCTGCTGCACCGCGAGAATTCCCGGAGTCCCCGACCCCTGCTGGTACATCCTGCGAAGAAGTGCACCGGGAGCTTTCGGGGCTATCATTATCACGTCCACATCCCTGGGGGGTACGATCTGCTTAAAGTGAATGTTGAACCCGTGGCTGAAGCACAGCACCTTTCCCCGCTTCATGTGCTGTGAAATGTCCCTCCTGTAGACCTCCGCTTGGTACTCGTCAGGAATAAGTATATGAACCACATCTGCGCGCCGGGATGCCTCGGGGATATCGTACACCTCGAATCCATCCTTCACGGCCTGATCGTAACTCGGATCCTTAACACTGCCGATTATCACCTTGCATCCAGAGTCCCGGAGGTTGTTTGCCTGCGCCCGGCCCTGGTTTCCATACCCTATTATCGCGATGGTTTTTCCACGGATGGGGTCCAAACTCGCGTCCTTGTCGTAGTAAATTTTCGCCATGACGATCCCCTTAATTTGTCTCTTTTGATATTAAAACCTGTCCGGAACGGGCGACCTCCCTTAGCACCTTCGGACCGAGTGAGTTGATCATTTTCTCGATATCCTCGTGTCCTCCGCTTAACTCGGCTATCAGGATTCCTCCTTTGGACTCAAGCACGCGCCCTCCTGCCTTCTCTACCTTATGAATGACATCCCACATCTGCCCATCGCTTAGCTTATTTGTCTTGAGCAGCGCCACCTCACGGACTATGCTTCGCTCTGGATTGATCACCTCGACATCGACGACCGGTTCAAGCCGCATCAGAACCCTGCGCATGAGTTCTGCCATGTGGTCGTCCGCCTTGAACGTCAGAATGATACGTGCAAGTCCGGTGGGTTCGATACCGACGGTGATGGAATCCATGTTGATCTGACGCCTGGTGAAATCCCGGGATATCCGCATCATCACTCCAGGGACGTTTTGACAGAGCACCGAGAAGATCCTTTTCTTCATCTCACCACCTATGTCAGTATCGGTTCGTCCAATCTTCCCCCGGCCGGAACCATGGGCAACACATGCTCATCCGGGTCTATTATTATATCGAGCACCGCTGGCTTTCCGCAGCTCAGGGCCTCCTTCAGCTTCGGCGCTATCTCGGAGGGTCTCGTCACCCGGTCGCCCCAAGCTCCGTAGGCTTCGGCCAGTTTCACGAAATCGGGAGACTTTCCGAGCCGGGTGGCCGACCTTCGCTTCTGGAAGAACAGATCCTGCCACTGTTTGACCATCCCGAGATAACCGTTATCGAAAATGCAGGATACGACGTTAATCCTGTTCTCGACGACTGTTGCCAGTTCCTGGGAGTTCATCAGGAAACTTCCGTCGCCTGCGATGTTCACCACGTTATTCCCGGGACGCGCGACCTTCGCCCCCATCGCAGCCGGGAACCCAAATCCCATTGTCCCCAATCCCCCCGACGATATAAAATGTCTTGGCTTCTTCACTTGGTAGAAATGCGCCGCCCACATCTGGCACTGCCCGACTTCGGTGACGATGATGGAGTCGTCGTCGAGCACGTTCATTATCTCTTTGATCACGCGCTGGGGTTTGATGGGAACCTCGTCGTAATCCATGCGTGGAGCCAGCTCCTTCTGCAATTTTTTTATGCGTTGAAGCCACTTGCTGGTCCGGCCGCGTTTCACATGGCTCCGGAGCCCCCTGATAATGGCTGAGAGTGTACGCTTTGCATCGCCCACGATTGGCAGATCCGCACGCACGCATTTTCCAATCTCCACGGGATCTATATCGATGTGAATTATCTTGGCCCTGGGAGCAAAGTGGCGCACATCCCCGGTTGCTCGGTCGCTAAACCTCACACCCACACCAAGCAGGACATCGCACTCGGTGACCGCGAGGTTTGCTGTCATCCGCCCATGCATTCCGAGCATTCCGAGCGCCAGCGGGTGGTCCTCGGGAATTACTCCCTTCCCCAGCAGTGAGGTGGTCACCGGGGCCCCCAATAGCTCCGCCAGCTCCACAAGCTCGGCCGATGCTCCCGACCACACGACGCCTCCTCCCGCGTATATGACCGGCTGCTCGGCCTCGGCGAGCACGTGAACGGCTTTTCTCACATCCTCAGCGCTTGGGTCCAGCTTTATCTTCTTCTCATATCTGATGGTGGCAGGAATTTTCAAGTCCGCCTTATTGACTTGCACGTTTTTCGGAAGGTCGATGTGGACGGGGCCAGGCCTCCCCGTTATCGCCGTCTTGAACGCAAGTCTGACGACCGAAGGAAGCTCTTCTATGCGGTGAACGATGAAGTTGTGTTTTGTGATTGGAAGCATCACGCTCAGCATGTCCGCTTCCTGAAAGGCATCCGTCCCGAGAGTTGTGGTCGGCACCTGACCGGAGATGGCCACCACGGGGGAACTGTCCATATAGGCGTTCAGAATTCCGGTGGTCAGGTTGGTCGCTCCCGGTCCAGAGGTGGTCATACATACTCCCGGAACACCCAGCACGCGGGCATAACCATCTGCTGCGTGTGCCGCACCCTGCTCGTGGCGTGTGAGGATGTGGTGGATCTCTTTTTCATCGTAGAGTGCGTCGTAAATTGGAATCGCTGCCCCACCGGGGATACCAAAGATGTGTTTCACTCCCTCGGCTTTCAGGGCCTCGATCAACGCGCTTGAACCCGTTAATTCCGCCATCAAATCACGTCATAGAACTATAATTTTTGTACTTATTAACTTCCTCCACCAATCCTCACGGAAATCGTAAACTTGTACCTTTTTCGTCCATCTCTCGTCTGCCCAACCAACTTTTTGCTCTCCTTCACCTCGGCACCGAACCTGGATCTGAGCACTCCGGCCATTTGTCTCGCCAGCCTCACGGGGTTCACGTAAAAGTCCACGCCCTTCCTGTGTTCCTCTACCCTCGATATAAAGGCCATTCGGTCTTGACCGCTCGCTTCAGTCGCGATTCGCTCCAACGTTTTCCTGACATCCGAGCATTTGAACTTTCCCCTGACCTGAATTATGGCTTCGTAGTGATGGGCGCTTTTCAAAGTGCACGCGTCACAGGTCACGCGTTTGATTTTAAACGTTATGTGCGCCTCTTCGACCTGCGGTTCGGTTTGAAGTTCGTGAATTTTTCCGGTCGCTCTGACATCGATCACCCCCTCATCTCGTCTGACCCGAACCGAGAGCGCCACTTTGGGCACATCCTCCGGACGTAAAAGTTTCATTTCCCCAAAAGTGGAGTGAGCAAGCCTGATAGAGGAAAGAGCTGTCCTCCTGGCGGCTTCCGTGATGGGGTCGTCTCCGGAAGCCTGATGCCACCTCCCATCAACCACGTACGCACCGCACCGCCCGCAAATGATGATTTCGAGCTCTGGTGGCACGCGAAGGAGACGATTCTCCTCGACAAAACACCGTTGACACAATCCATTGATCAGCGGGCCCTGCTTCGCCTCGAGAGCACCACATCTGTAACAAAATCGCCTCATGACATCAGACCCTTTTTTCTTCGAGGTTTTAACTCGCTTCCCATGCCACCGATCTCCCCCCATAGAAGTCCTCCCCTGTCTGGGGAAAACAGTTTTCGCATGCGACTAATGGCGGGTGACTAAAATCTGGCGGACAGGAGATGGAGATAAACAGCTCTCCCGACAAGACTTAATACTTTATTAGATTTGGGAATAAAGTTCGCACGGTGTTAGCTTGAGAATACTGCTAGTCCACTCGGATTTCTTGGAGTTCGAGGTGAAACAGAAGACTCCAGTGGCAGAAGAAGTTCCGCCGGAGAAACGAGCGGGACGCCTAGATGAGGTTCTCGTAGTTTTCACCGCGGTGGAAGAACAAGACGCCGACAACGTGAACGAAGTATCAGAAAACGCTGCCAAGGAAATTGCAGATGTGGCCCGGAGAGTCAACGTCAAGTGTATTGCCCTCTATCCATATGCTCATCTCAGTTCCTCTCTCGCACCTCCAAAAGCTGCCATCAAATTGCTCGACACGACAGCCCAAGAATTGCGAAAACTGGGCTTGGAAGTCCATCGCCTACCTTTTGGATGGTACAAAGCCTTCAAGCTTAGCTGCAAGGGGCATCCGCTCTCCGAATTATCCCGAACCATAACGGCCGGACCACCGGAACGAACTTCCACCCCGGAAGCCGTCCGCAGCAGGTATATCATTCTGTCACAAGATGGGGAAGAGCACCCCCTTGACCTCTCACAAATCGATGCCTGCAAGCCTCTCGGGGAAAACCCACAACTCCGACAGTTAGTCGTGAGCGAGGAACTGGGCCAAAAACCCGGATCTGAGCCAGCCCATACCAAGCTAATGAGAAAGCTGGAGCTGGTGGACTACGAACCGGCAAGCGACACGGGTCACTTTCGCTTTTATCCCAATGGAGCGCTGATCAAGGGATTGCTCGAGGATCTCTCGGTCCAGCTCGCTGAAAAGATAGGTGCCAGCCGAATCGAGACCCCGGTGCTCTACCGGGTCGATGAACCGGATATCGCCGAACAGGCCAAGCGTTTCTACCAGAAGGACTACAAGATAAAACTACCCAACCGTACCCTTCTCCTCAGGTTCTCGGGAGACTTTGGGCTGTTCAAGATGATGCGCAACACTGTGATGAGTTATAAGCAGATGCCCGTGAGGATCTTCGAGATCTCTTCTTCTTATCGGTTGGAGCAAAGTGGAGAGTGCGTGGGGCTGAAGCGTCTGAGGGCATTTACCATGCCGGATCTCCATTGTTTCTGCCGTGATCTGAAACAGGGAATAGAGGAATACGAACGGCTTTTCAAAATTTACGCGGAGGCGACCAGATCGATGAAGGTGGACTACGTGGTGGTCTTCCGTGTGGTTGAGGAGTTTTATCGTCAGAACAAGGAGCTCTTTGTGAGGTTGCTCAGATCCGTCAAGCGTCCTGCCCTGATAGAGTTATTATCTGAGCGCAAGCACTACTGGGTGCTCAAACACGAGTTTCAGGTGATCGACTCGGCTGGAGGAAACGCCCAGCTAGCCACTGTCCAGCTGGACATGGAGGACTCCGAGCGTTACGGTATAAGATACGTGGACGAAAAGGGGGAAAAGAAAGGCTGCATAATCCTGCATTCCTCTATCGGTTCCGTCGAACGGTGGATGTACGCAATATTAGAGGAGGCAGCCAAGGCGCAAAAGAAGGGAGGAGTACCAACTCTACCCCTCTGGCTCTCGCCAACTCAAGTCAGGCTCGTCCCGCTAGCAGACCGGCATCTCAAAGCCTGTGAGGAGATCGCCAGTTCTCTGGAGAAAAATCGCATCAGGGTGGACATCGATGATAGATCTGAAACCGTCTCGAAGAAAGTTCGTGACGCCGAACGTGAATGGATTCCAGTCGTTATCGTTATCGGGGATAAGGAGGTCAAATCTAAAAAATTAGCAGCGCGAATTCGCGGAACGAAAAAACTAAAATTATTCACGGTGAAAGAGCTAATTACGGAGATAACCAAGGAAATCGATGGAATGCCGTTCAGACCCCTCGCCCTACCCAAGCTTTTGTCAATGCGTCCAATTTTCGTTGGAAGTTGACACGATCCGGTTGGGGAGCGGATGAAACACAAGAGCTTGGCCGGGCTGGGCCTTAACGTCATAATCCTAGGAATCGCCAGCCTACTCACTGACATCGGTTCGGAGATGATCTTACCACTCTTTCCAGTTTTCACTTTCCAAGTCCTAGGTGTCGCTCCCGCGGTCTTCGGTATCATCGAGGGTACTGCAGAAAGTGCTGCAAGTTTACTGAAGGTGTTTTCGGGATGGTGGTCCGATCGAATGGGGAGAAGGAAAATACTGGTCGTTGGAGGGTATTCACTATCAACCACGGCAAAGCCTTTCCTTTCCCTCGCCACCAACTGGAGCCACGCAATGGGAGTACGGCTTGCAGATCGGATCGGAAAAGGAATCCGAACCTCACCCAGAGATGCTCTGATTGCAGATTCCTGCGCGCAGGGTGTGAGGGGAAAAGCATTCGGACTTCACCGGGCACTGGACACCTCCGGAGCTGTCTTAGGCCCCCTCATCGCATTTCTTCTCCTCATGTTCGTCGGGATGAGGGAGATATTCATACTTGCTTCCATTCCCTCATTGATGGCCGTGATCATCATCGTGCTTTTCGTGAAGGACGTGAAGAGAAGACCAACTGGACTGTCATTCATGCGCGGTCTCGGCACACTCGGCCCAAAGTTTAGAAAGTATCTGGCCGTCGTCGCGATTTTTTCTATAGCTAACCTCAGTTACGGATTTTTACTCTTACGTGCAACGGAGTTGGGATTCGGAGTTGGGGAAACGATCCTCCTGTACATGATTTACAACATTGCCTATGCCCTCATTTCTCTCCCAGCTGGATCCCTGTCGGACCGGGTTGGAAGAGGACCTATCATCGCTGCAGGTTACTCGATGTTTGGAATTACCACGCTGAGCTTGGCCTTGGCGTCCAGCGCATGGCAGATAATACCCCTATTCGTCTTATACGGTGTCTTTATGGGGATGGTCGAAGGAACTCAACGTGCTTACGTCGCTGATTTGGTGGTTCCCAAGGTCCGCGGAACTGCAATGGGGGCGTTTCACACGGTCAGAGGGTTTGCCTTACTTCCGGCTAGCCTTATCGCTGGAGTCCTCTGGCAACTCGTAGGGTTGTGGGCCGCATTTGCATTTGCCTCAGTGCTCTCGTTCGCAGCGGCAGCGCTAATGATAACAGTACTCGAAAGAACGACTTCACATCATCTGAAACGGTGAACACTCAACCTCTTATTCCAGCTTCGGTTATCTGGAAAGTGGCCGATTCCGGAGGCAATCCAGGATGATCCACCAAATACGCTGTGCGAGTATTGGCCTTACTTTTGCGGAGATAGAGGCGTGCGGTCACAGCATGGCCAAGTACATGGCCCCCCACAGGCTTGGTCGGATCTCCGAAAAACACATCCGGCCTAGCCTGAACTTGGTTGGTCACAAATACCGCCAGATCATTCAGCTCGGCCAACTTGTGTAACGTGGCTATATGACGTCCCAGTTTCTGCTGCCGCTCCGCCAGTGCTCCGCGTCCACAATATTCGGTCCTGAAGAGCGATGTCACCGAATCCACCACGAGCAGTCTCACTCCCTCTTTCTTCGCTATATCTGCCACTTTTTCAGCCAGCAACATCTGGTGATCCGTCGTATGGGCTCGAGCCACATAGATGTTGTCGAGCACTTTCTGGGGGTCTACACCCATTGCCATAGCCATCTGCGTGACCCGCTCCGGCCTGAACGTATTTTCCGTATCAATGTACACAGCTTTTCCATTCAGTCCCCCCTGCTCTGGCGATAATTGCACATTCACACAGAGTTGATGTGCAATTTGACTTTTCCCACTTCCAAACTCACCGAACACCTCTGTCACGCCTTGGGTTTCCACTCCACCACCTATTATTTTATCAAGCGTTGAACTTCCGGTCGTGATGCGACCCATATTTTTTCGCCGCTCCATCACCTCCGTGGCCCGCTCGTATCCCATGTTTGCGGCCTCGCGGGCGGAGTTTATCACCTTCACGGCCACCCGCATCCCGACCTCCGCGGCTTCCATCAGCTCCCCGGTCGTCGCCACCGCCAAGCTTTCAACCGAATCGTAGCCGGCCGAGCGCAGCTTCTCCGCGATCGCCGGACCAACTCCATCCAATTCCTCAAGATTCACCATCTCACATCCCTCCGAAATCTCCTCATGTCCCCAATTTTAAACAGATTTAGGGGAGGGGGGTCACCGAAAGCTACAGTATATAAATCGGCGAAAAATCGGTCAAACGGCTCCAGAGACGCATTTTAGCCCGAAATCGGCGCCGAAGCGAAACCGAAAGCTACGCGTTTCACGGTCGCGAACGGGTTTGATTGACAATCCCCACGAATAAATCCGGGCCTTGCCCAAGAGTGTGGAACATCACATTTTAGTCGGCCCCGGATGATATTATCTGGTGGGATCAAAATTGGAGAAGGAAACTCAAATCCCGGAACAGGAGGCGCGAGTTAAGCTCGAAAATTTTCTAAACACCGTGGTCGTGGTGAGCGTTAAAGACGGGCGCAGGTTCAAGGGAAAATTGAGACAGTACGACGAACATATGAACCTCATAATGGAAGACGTTGAAGAGGTCTCGTCCGGACCCGCGGCAAAGCACAAATTGGCTCTGTTCAAAGGCGGAAACATTTCGAGTGTATCCGTTTAGATCTCCCGAACATGTTCCATGGCCCTAAAACTCTTCCAGACTCTTTTTCCGGAATCGGTGAGCTTGAAGCTTAATTTTTCCCTATCTTTAAAGATAAGACCTCTACCAATCAGGGCCTGTACACAAACTTTTACCGGCCACCAGTGAGCAGACCCAAAGAGAGATTTGAGCTCGCTAAGCCTCGCACCCTCGTCCCCTCTTTCCGCTATGAGCCGGAAGATCTTTCCCACGCCCTCCTCATCGTCTTCGAGCCATTCAACATCCTCGGTGACGCCCATTTCGATCCACACTTTAAATCGTGCTAGCCCCCATAAAGTATTTGCCGAATTCACAGATAGAAGTATTCCCCGCGTTCTTGCTGCTCTCTGTCCAATGCGCTTCCAGGTTTATTCGCCCGTGGTCTCCCGGTCTGAGGATCCCGCCTGAAGGTCACTCCGACCTCACGCAGGAAGAGGTTCATCCCATCACGCATTTCCATGGGGCCGCTGGTTTTGCCCAAGCGACTTGGCTCACCGATAAAGACGAGGAGGCGATCGGAGATGAAGTCCACACTAAGCACATCGTGGTCAACGACAAACGCTGCCGCATCGCGTTTTTCTATCACTTTGCGTATTACACGAGCCATCTGCAACCGTTGCTCAACATCCAGATAGGCACTGGGTTCGTCGAAAAGATAGAGATCCGCTGAGCGTCCTATGCATGCGGCAATCGCGACGCGTTGAAGTTCACCTCCGCTGAGCTCTGTCAGATTTCTCTCGAACAAAGGCGTCACTCCGAGGGGTCGCAAAACTTCGGGTTCGAAAGCAGGATCGAACTCACCGAGGGCCGAACGCAGCCACTCTTCAACCGTGCCGTCAAATTCGATTTTTGGGTACTGGGGTTTGTACGAAATTATCAATTTCGTCTCCATCTTCCCAGAGGTTGGCTTCAACTCTCCGGCAAGCATGCGCACGAACGTCGTCTTGCCTATTGCATTTGGACCGACAACTCCCACTATTTCTCCCACATACAGTACGCCCGGAGAAACTTCAAGCTGAAAATCCTCAAATGATTTTTTTAGCTTTGGATAGGTCAAAAGCGGCTTTCCAGCGGCTCGGGACTTTGGAGGCCTAACTTCGAATTTTATCGATTCCCGTCTGAACCTGACATTTTCCTCCCTGAGATAGCCGTCCAAAAAGACGTTTATGCCGGTCCTGACTCCCCGGGGCGACGAGACAACTCCATACGCTCCAGGCTGGCCATATACCACATGTACGTAATCACACATGTAGTCAAGCATCGCAAGATCGTGCTCGACGACCACGACCGCCTTCCCGTCTTTCGCCAGCCCACGTATCGCCCGCGCTGCTTTCAAACGCTGAAATACATCCAGATGTGAACTTGGTTCGTCAAAATAGTAAACGTCCGCCTCTCTAGCGGACGCCGCCGCTATCGCCAGCCGCTGGAGCTCACCTCCGCTGAGGAACCTCACGTCACGTGTGAGGATATCCTCCAGACCCAGAGCCGATACCAGGTCCCCTACAACTCCACGTTCGTCGACATTCGAAAGCAGGTCATCGACCCTCCCCCTCACCGCTTTGGATAGCCCGTTCACGCTTTGGGGCTTGAAAACCGTCTTAACCCTCTCGATGTCCGAGAAGTAGGTTTGAAGCTCGGATCCCCTAAAAAACTCATTCAACTGTTTTGGGGTTGCCGCCTCACCCGAACCGAGGTTTGGTCTCAACCGTCCGGATAGGATCTCCAGCGCCGTGCTCTTCCCCACACCGTTCGGCCCGAGCAGACCAACCACGCTGCCAGTCCTTGGAACCGGCAACTCGTATAAGGCAAACCCATTCGGTCCGTAACGATGAATACAGCGACCCTCCAACTCACTAGGGAGGTTGATAATCGAGATCGCGCGGAAGGGACATTTATGTGTGCATATCCCACATCCAGTACACAGTTCTTCTGAGATCACCGGTCTGTTGGTGCGTTCATCTATGATGATCGTCTCTTCCCCCATTCTGACCCCGGGACAATATCGGTAACACTCCAACGAACATCGCTTCGGCTGGCAAGAATTTCGATTTATCACGGCTATTCTTGGCATGCCATCTCCCGACCAGGAATTAAATTTAAAAGGACCTCGGTTATAAACAGGATGGGTGAAAAACTGCGCGGGTGGCTCATCCTAGGAGGAGTAATCGCCCTTGTGATTATCCTGCCCATCATAGCGCTCACCGGATATTTTGGCAGCACGGGTAGGTTTATAGGGCAAATAATATTGAGCATCGTCCTGATCTTGGCCCTTATAGGCACCGGATTGTTTGGATATATCTGCCTCAAAGCACAGGCGTTAAAGTGGGGTACTGCACTCTTTGTAATTACCTTACTGTGCATTCTCGCCATTTACTATGTATGGGCTGGGCACCTCCCCCTGCTCTAGAAAAGCCTAATCTTCAAGCCTGGGGACGATGTCGTAAAGCTTTCGGAAGAGTTCCCTTATAATTCTAGTGTGGTCCAGGACCTTTTCCTCACCGGACGGAGTTCGAATCGAGTAAAGCACCTGTATGGGCATTATGCGTGAGAGGACTATCGCCACAGAACCTAAAACCAGACTCATCGCTTGAGTTCCCCCACTGTAGTTTATGATCACCTCGTCGTCTATTTTTATCCTGCTCAACACTTCACTCAAAGCATCGCCCACGGACTCCGGATCGAATGGGTCACATCTGTGGAGAAACAACCTACATCGCGTGCGGCGTGCTGCCTCCTTGAGAACCGCAGAGTTCGGCTTTTTGTACCCGTGTTCGCTGGCTGTATAACGCAAACCCTCAACAGATGCTATCACGTGGCACTCGTCCGGCCTCTTGATAAGCATGATGTGTTCTACAGGACGGGGGTGAAATCCCAGCGTCACGATCGCGACCTTCATATCCTCGCTTCCTCCTCACCCCAGTTTTCCGCGTTGAGCTGTTTTGCCCGCTCCCGCAGCTTCGCCATTATAAAATCCTTCGCTTGGGTGAATTCATGTTCGGACTTGAACGAGTTCTTGGCTAGACGATCAAGCCGCGTCTTGGCAAAAGCACCAAACGCCATTTTTATATCCTCCTCCGTGAGGGGGGCGTCCTTGACCTTATCTTCCAGCAGCTCGGCTGTTTTCTGCACTATCCAGTCCAGTGCAGATAGGTATTCGGACAGCTTGGCCATTTCACCATCTAAACTTTTTACTTCCCACACCAATTAAAATGCTTGGGAGACCGCGTGGACGTTTTTGAAGCCATAGAAGGGCGCCGAAGCGTGCGAAGGTTCAAACCCGATCCGATTGACGAAAGAGATCTAGAGAAAATTCTAAACGCTGGAAGACTCGCCCCCAGTGCTGGGAATTGCCAGCCGTGGGAGTTCGTCGTGGTAAGAAACGAAGACATAAAACGAGAACTCGTGCGTGCCGCTCTTGGCCAGAGTTTTGTGGCGGGAGCCCCTGTGGTGGTTGTAGTGTGCGCAAATATCCCCAAGAGCTCGAATCGCTACGGCGGACGTGGAGCGGAACTCTACTGTATCCAAGACACGGCTGCGGCGATTCAGAACATGCTCCTCACCGCTTACGCGCTGGGTTACGGTACTTGTTGGGTTGGCGCCTTCGATGAAGAAACCGCTTCCCGGGCGATAAAGGCGCCGGAGGGTGTCAGACCTGTGGGGATAATCCCAATTGGTAGACCCGCCGAGAGACCAAAGGCACCTCCCAGAATATCACTGAATGAGATGGTCCACGAAAATACATTCTAGTCACCGATCCAAGACCGTGGCGCCACCATGCGCCACTCTGGAGACTGTTATTTGCTCCGGAGGAAGAAACTTCTCGAAGGCATCCCTGAGTCTGTCTTTCTTCTTATCCGTCACCAGTGCAAACACCGAACGTCCCAACATTATTTGACTAACTCCCATCGCCCCGGCTTTCTCCCCGGCACGGATCAGTTCTCTCACCTCCTCATCGACCAACCCAAGTCCTTCCGCGAATTTGCGTGAGGCATGGATGAAACCATCAACTGTTTGATTTTTGACCACGTGTTCCAACGCCAGAGACCCAAGTTTGTCGGCCCGTCGCATAAAGCTGGAATCAAGAAGAAATCTGTTCGTTGGCAGGGGCGAAAGTGTAGCACATACCACCCTGAGGTTTTTTGGAACCCGTATTCTCTTCCAACGTCCGTAAGGATACGCTCCCGGCATGGTCGCTATCACCATACCACCAATGGTCTGGGCACCAACATCACCCAGCCCGGTACCGCAGGAAACCTCGGCAACGTGAGCCACCTTGGCCAACCTTCGCTTGGGGAACCGTAGACCCAAAGCTTTTGAGAGCGCGAGAACTGAACCGAACGCCCCCGCTCCGCTGGCTCCATAACCTGCCCCGATGGGAACTTGGGAAAAATGTCTGGCCTCGACCTCAAATGATCCGCCTATCTCAACTAGGAGATGGTTGAGAGCCGTGAAGGTGGTATTTGCGTGTGGCGCCGGCTTGCCGTCAATGTATACTTTCACTTTCGTCCGGCTAGCTGGCGTGACCTCGATCTCGGTCAGCACACCCACGTCCATGCAGAATCCCCCGTTGCGGGACCCCGTGCGCTCCGGTGTTTTGGAGTAGCAGGGCTGAAAAAATCCGGACACATGGGCCGGGACAAACGCCGTTGCTTTTCGCATCATCTACGGTCCCGAAGCTTTGATACCGCGGCGTCCAAAATAATCTTAGCTATCTCGGCTTTGGTGGAACGTACAAACTTAACCCAATCTGAAGAAACAATCACGACCTCGTTGGTCTCAGTTCCAAAGCCCGCACCGGGTCTTGAGACATCATTTGCGATCACCATATCAAGTCCGTGCCCTTCCAGTTTACTGCGGGCAACTGAGACTAGTTCCTCGTCGGTGACACCGTGCTCTGCCTTGAATCCGACGATGAAGGCCTTGGGCACCCTATCGCGCACATTGTCGAGGATCCTGGGTGCCCGAACGAGTTTCAGGGTGGGGGGCTCGGTGTTCCTCAGCTTCTGCTTAGCTGGATGCTCAACCATAAAATCTTGGGCTGCTGCTGCAGAAACTATGACATCCGGAAGGGATCCCAGTTCTCGTTCAAATGCCTCGCACATCTCCTTGGTGGTCCGGACCCGCACGACCTTGACCTCCGAAGGAGGAGCTTCCGTTCCGGGCCCGTAAATCAACGTTACCTTCGCCCCCCTGAAAGCGGCTGCCCTTGCCACCTCGATCCCCATCCTTCCGGAACTTCGATTGGTTATCATCTTTATCGGATCTATCGGCTCTACCGTCGGGCCAGCCGTCACAAGAACTTTCATGCCGACCATATCCTTCGGACCTAGAATCTCGATCACCCTGTGGACGATCCTGTCAACTTCTGCCAACTTCGCCTTTCCTTCCTCGACGGCAGGTTCAATGAAGT
>CAZMCI010000009.1:23199-33026 GCA_964564905.1 Hadarchaeota archaeon (SeqCode)
CAATGAAGTGTACTCCCGAGGAACGGAGTTTTACCAGGTTTTCTCGAAACAATGCATGCTCGTACATCGATCCATGCATCGCTGGAACCACAACTACTGGCTTCCTCAGCCCAAAAGCCACTGAGACCACCGAAGTGACGGGGGTATCATCAATCGCCCATGCTATCTTTCCGATTGTGTTCGCGGTCGCTGGGGCTACCAAGACTAGATCGCACCATCGCGCCAGCTCAACGTGTTCGGTCCTTCCAGTGAGCCGGGTCACGACTTCATTACCCGTGGCCCAGTGCATGAGCTGAGCGGTGATAAACTCGGTCGCCTTGTCCGACATCACGGCCCTGACGTCGGCCCCGTGGCGCATCAGTTCCCTAGCGAGCTCGGGGGATTTGACCGCAGCCACGCTTCCGGTAACGCAGAGGACTATCCTGCGTCCTTCAAGCTCCCCGCCTTTCGTCCCCCGGATATCTCGAGAAGGGTGCATGGATCTCACATCAAAAACGTGTTTCTCGCTTCAAAGCATGTTACGATCATTGCACGCGTGATGGTCTCAGTATCCTCCCATGTCCATTCATCTCACCGTACCTAACCCTTATCGATGAGATGGGTTTTCCGTCTTCAGCGAGGACAAATGGAACCTCCAAGATATCCAGCGGAGCCAACCCTTTTGATACCCGGATTTCGTTTAACCTCTCGGCGCGGGCACGGGTCTCTGGACTCACGATGACCGCCTGGGCCTCCACGTCCTCGGTCGCAGAACCGAAAGGATCGTGGAGGATCGTCATCTCAGTCCGGGCGAGCAGGCCCTCTCTGTGGAGAAAATCCAAGACCGACCACATCCGCATCGCCAGAGGCGAAATCCCGGCGGAATCCTTTCTGAGCAACTCCTGCATCTGGTCCGAACAAATACCGACCATCACTCGCTCTCCGACCTCGAACGCCTTGCGCAAAAGCGCCTTGTGACCGTCGTGAAAGCAGTCAAAAGTGCCCCCGACAACGACCTTCTTGTACTTCATCTAACAGACCTCACGCTCCATACGCGTTTGATTGGCTTGTGGGTGAACCGTTTTGCGCGCGGCCCAAGATACTCAGCCACGATGTGCCCGTTCCCGATCAAGATATACTTGCTCGTGGTCAGCCCGCCGAGCCCGACCGGTCCGCGAGCGTGAATTTTCCCCGTGCTTATGCCGACCTCCGCTCCCAGCCCGTAGCGATACCCATCACTGAACCGCGTAGAGGCATTGAGCATGACGCTGGAAGAATCCACCCCGGTCAGGAACTTGAGCGCGTTTCTGCGGTCACGTGTTATGATAGCATCGGTGTGTTTTGATCCGTAAGTATTGATGTGTTCGATCGCATCATCGATACTGTCCACTACCCTTATGGATATCACCAAATCCAGATATTCCGTGCGCCAATCCTTTTCCGTGGCTTTTTTGACCCACCTCAGAATTTTTCTCGTCCGATCACACCCGCGAATCTCAACTCCAGCCTTCCGGTATCGCTCGGCAATTATGGGGAGAAAACGTCCAGCCACGGAACGATGTACCAGCAGCGTTTCCATGGCATTGCACACCGCAGGATATTGAACCTTTGCATCGTAGCACACCTCGGCCGCGCATTTGAGATCGGCCTCAGAGTCCACATATACATGACACACGCCCTCCGCGTGACCGAGCACGGGAATTCGGGTGTGGCTCTGGATATATTTCACGAACTCATTGCTCCCCCGGGGGACCAGAAGGTCGATGTACTCATCGAGTTTGAGTAGTTCCCGTACTTCACGTCTGGCCTCGATGAGCTGAATCCATCCGCACGGGATTCCAGCATCCTCGGTCGCGTCACGGATGAGTTCAAAAAATGCCTCGTTCGAGTGTCTGGCCTCCTTCCCGCCTTTCAGGATCACGGAGTTTCCTGATTTGAGACAGAGAGCGGAGAGCTGCGGAAGCACATCCGGTCTCGCCTCGAATATCGCCCCTATGACGCCTATGGGACACGAAATTTTGTAGAGTTCCAGCCCACGATCGAGTTCCACTGCGTAAAGCGTTTTTCCGACAGGATCCTCAAGCTTCGCCACGCTTTTGACCATCCTCACGATATCCTGAAGTTTGCTCTCGCTCAGCCTGAGACGGTGGACAAACGCTCTCGTGAGCTTACCCTCCGCCAAAAGTCGTTCGGCCTCTTCCACGTCTTTGGTATTCGCCTCGAGCAGCAATTCCTTGTTCTTGGAGATGAGCGATGCAATTTTGAGAAGCGCTCGGTTCTTCTCCTTGGTCATGAGATTTGCCAACCTGAGCGACGCTTTTCGGGCAGCCGCTGCCTTAGAAACCACTCCGCTCATCCCTTCTTCCTCCTTGGAAGAAAAAGCGTGCCCACTTCCTCCCCGGCGATCACTTTTTCGAGCACATTTTTCTGCGCTCCGTTGGCTATCACCGTGGGGATCCCTGCCCCCGTGGCTATCTCTGCTGCCCTGAGCTTCGTGAGCATCCCCCCAAAACCCTCAAACTTTTTATTCGCCAATTTTTCCAGTTCAGGGGTAATGCGCTCGACTGTTCGAATCAACTCCCCCTGCCTTTTCTTTCCGCGGTAACCCCTGTAAAGTCCCCCGACATCCGAGAGTATCACCAGGAGATCTGCATCCGCCCCCACGGCTACGTGAGCTGAAAGCGTGTCGTTATCACCGAGCCTTATCTCCTCTATCTCCACGCTGTCATTTTCGTTCACCACAGGGACTACCCCCCATCTCAGGAGAGTGACGAGAGCGTTCTTGAAATTGTGGTATCGTCTAGAGTCGGTGAAGTCTTCTCCGGTGAGCAACATCTGAGCCACTGGTTGCTCGTACTCCCCAAAATACTTTGAGTACACCTGCATCAGGATGCCCTGTCCAACCGCTGCGGCTGCTTGGAGCGAGGATATCTCCTTCGGTCTTGATCTCAAATTTAGACGTCCAACGCCGGCTCCTATGGCCCCGGACGACACGATGATCACCTCCTTACCCCTGAGTCGCAGTTTCATGGTCTCCATAACCAGTTTTCCGACCTTGGTGGGATCGAGCCTTGACCTTCCATTGGTCAAAACCTTGGTTCCGACTTTTATCACTATTCGCTTCGCCTTGGAAAGACGTTTTCGCCATTCATCTGCCTTTGCTTTCACTTTTGACCCCCAATAAAGTTCAAACACCAAGTTAAAAACTTAGATTATAACCTCGCCACGCAGTACACATCCTCGTTTCCATCCATCTCTCCCGACTTTATTACTCGCATCCCTACCAGTCTCATCCAAGTCTCAAGTTCGGTGAGCGAGTGTTTTTTCTTGAGGACTGTGAAGACGGCGGTGCCACCAGGTCTCAGGACCCTCACCGCCTCCCTGAGCGTGGCAGTCGGATCCGGCATGTTCTGAAGAAGGGTAACTGAGACCACCACATCGAAGCTCCCGTCGATAAAGGGAAGAGCATCAGCATCCGCTAGGACCAAATGGGCTTTACCAGCACGACCTTTCGCCACCTCTAGCATTTCCGATGAAACGTCAAGCCCCACAACAAATTCCGAGCGGCTCGAGAGTTCATTCAAAAACATGCCCGTGCCACAGCCCAAGTCCAGAAGTCGTTTGACCTTTGGAGGCAAATTTTCCAAAACCAAGCGGTACTTGGCGCGCTGAATTTCCTCGTAGCGTTTGTCATAGATTTTTGCCGTTTCGTCGTATCTCTGCTTCAACCGTAACTTCGTCACCATCAGAGAACATTTTTACCCAGGAGCATAAAATTTGAGAGGGTCGGACTTGAAAGAACGTGCCCGAAAATTGAAACATTTGCTCGATGCCCGTGGCCTAGATGCCTTCTTGGCCATCCACAATGTTCGATATTTCTCCGGAACCTCTGCTGGCAAAGCCATAATCCTCCCCAAGAAAGGGAACCCGATCCTCATCTGCAGTCGGCTGGAATCGGACCAAGCGAGGCAGGAGAGCTGGATCCGGGACATCCGTGTGTTCTCAAGTTGGAAGGCGGCGCTGAGACGCGGGGAACGAGTATATTTCCGCAAGCCGTGGCAACTGATCGCCGAATGTCTGCAGGAGCTCGATGCCAGAGCTGTTGGTCACGATGGGATGAGGGAAGACCTCATACGAAAACTCAGAGGAGCTTATTCGATAAGTTATCTGGAGCTTCCGGAACTCGTGCTCGATCTCCGCAAGATAAAATCGAGAGAAGAACTGAGACTGTTGCGAAAATCTGCAGAGATAGCCCTTCGAGGCATGAAGTGTGCTGCCGAGCTGATCACGGCGGGCCGAAGCGAGCTGGAGATAGCAGCCGAAGCTGAGTATGAGATGCGCAAGGCTGGCTCGGAGGGCACGCCGTTTCCGACCATCGTCGCCTCTGGCAGAAATTCCTGGCTTCCCCACGCTGCTGCGACGGAGAAAAAAATCAAGAGGGGGGAGCTCGTGGTTGTTGACTTGGGGGCGACATACGGAGGCTATGCCTCGGACATGACCCGCACCTTCACACTCTCGCCCACACGGGAGCAGCTCAGGATACTACGGCTTGTGAAACTGGCCCAGCATGCGGCGCTTAAGAAAGTCAGAGCGGGCACAAAAGCCAAAACCGTAGATATGGCAGCTAGGATGCTGATCGCACGGCATGGCTATGCGAGGTTCTTCACCCATGGAACCGGACACGGCGTTGGTCTGAATGTTCACGAACCCCCCAGCCTGGCTCCCACCTCGGAGGATCTCCTGAAACCTGAGATGGTTATCACGGTGGAACCGGGTATTTACGTTCCCCGGGTAGGCGGCGCACGCTGGGAGGATATGGTCGTGGTGAAAGCTGAGGGATTCACACTGATAACCCGCCGCAAGGATTAAAGTCGGGGCTGGCAATTATCCCAAGGTGGTAAAACGGAAAAGCGTGACTTTAGCGAATGGTTTGACGAAGCACTGTGGAATGCCGAGATAATGGACACGCGCTACCCTGTGAAAGGCTTATACGTATGGCTCCCATACGGACTGAAACTGAGAAACCATGTCCTCAGGATCATCCGTGAACTCTTGGAAAAAACAGGTCACAAAGAAGTGCTATTCCCGCTACTGATCCCGGAGAACCTGTTCAAGAAGGAAGCGGAACACATACGTGGTTTTGAGGAGCAAGTGTACTGGGTGACGCATGGGGGTAAGGACAAACTGGACATCAGACTTGCCCTTCGCCCGACCAGCGAGACATCGATCTATCCAATGTTCGCGCTTTGGATCCGTTCTCATGCTGACCTCCCCCTAAAGGTCTTCCAAATCGTCAACATCTTCAGGTACGAAACCAAGATGACCAAACCGCTGATAAGGCTGCGCGAGGTCACCACATTCAAGGAAGCTCACACCGCTCACGCCACACTTGAGGATTCAGAGGCGCAGATCAAAGCCGCTATGGAGATTTATAAAAAATTCTTCGATGAAATTGGAGTTCCGTATGTGATCACCAGACGTCCATCGTGGGACACCTTCGCCGGTGCGGTGTACTCACTTGCCTTTGATACCCTGGCCCCAGACGGCAGAACACTTCAGATCGGAACCATCCACAACCTCGGACAGAACTTTGCAAAGGTTTACGAAATAAAGTACGAGAGGGAGGATGGTAGGCACGAACACGTTTACCAAACCTGCTATGGTATATCCGAGCGCGTGATAGCAGCAGTGGTGATGGTCCACGGCGACGATCTGGGTCCGTGTTTCCCACCAAAGGTGGCCCCGATCCAGATCGTGGTGATCCCGATTCCGTTCAAGGAAGATAAGGATATCGAAGAAGCAGCGAAGAAGGTGGCAGGGGAACTCGAGGCCGCCGGTTTGAGGTCCCACTTCGACGGCCGTGACATCCGTCCGGGGAGAAAATTTTACGAGTGGGAGAGACACGGAGTCCCCCTCCGATTGGAGATAGGTCCGAGAGACTTGAAGCAGAAGCAGGTAACGGCCGTCAGGCGTGACACTGGAAAACGTTTTACCATTCCGCTGAGCGAGCTGCTCCCGGCCGTCAAAAAGACCCTAGAACTGATGAATGTGGAAATGCGCGAAAAGGCGTGGAGATCATTCTCCAGCAAGATACGTGACCTAAAGAAAATTGAGGATATAAAGGAGGTCATGGACGAACGTGGTGGGATAGTCAGATCTCCGTGGTGCGGTAAGGAAAAATGTGGAAAAGAACTCGAGGAAAGAACCGGAGGAAGCGTGCTCGGAGAGGAAATTGGATCTCAGGCAAAAGGGGTATGTCCCGTATGCTCAAAACCCGCTAGGGCCTCCATCCTGATGGCCAAGAGTTATTGAATCCATCAGAGCGGCAACACCTGTTTCTTGTAGATCTCGTTCAACACTTCCGCGCACGCGACGTATATTGCGCTCGATCCACAAAAGATGCCCTCCAGACCCGCAATGACGGTCACCGCCGTGATCCCCGTAAACTCACCTGCCGCCAGAAGAAAGAAAAGAATGGCGAGGGTCGCAAACACTACCCGCAAACCTCTTTTCATCTTCAGGGTCCCGAGGAACATGTAGGTGGTGAATATTCCCCACATCCCGAAGTAGGCACCCATGGACGCCGGGTCTGCCGGGTCCGCCCAGCCCATGGCCGGAAATACCAGCAGAGCTACTAAGGAGAGCCAAAACAGGCCATACGAACAAAAAGCCAGTGTTCCAAACGTGTTTCCTTTTCTGAACTCCATTACTCCAGCTGTGAGCTGCGCTAGTCCGCCGTAGAATATCCCCATTGCCAGTATCATTCCCATTCCGGTCGTCGAAAGCAGGCCCACGTTGTGCAGGTTGAGCAGAACCGTGGTCATGCCAAACCCCATGAGCCCGAGGGGGGCTGGATTGGCCAACTCGTGCTTCAGGCTACCCTGAGACCGCGGCAAGTACTTCCCCCTGTGACGGAAAGCCTACTGGCCCTTTATACTTTATCTTCAGACCGGCTGCCGCCGATGCAAGGTTGGCGGATCCAACCGCATCTCTGGTCTCGATATATCTCGCAAGAAAAACGGAGCCCCATACATCCCCGGCTCCGGTGGGATCCCTAGCATCCACCCTCAGGCTTTTGATCTCGTGAAATTTTTCACCGGTCAGCATCAGCACCGGTTTTTCCCCTTGGGTGAGGATCGCGATTTTTGGCCCCATTTCGATCAGTCTCTCCAGCAACCTTTTTGGTTCCCTCATCATCAACTCGGCCTCATCTCTTCCAAGTTTCACCACATCGACATGTTCGAGAAACGGTTTGAGGTCCACATCCGACCTGATGGTGACCCTCCCGTCCTTCCCTATCTCCCTGAAAAGACCCTGGGGATCCATCATTATCGTGTTGTCATTTTTGAGCTTTTCCACGGTCTCCGGGGGCACCTCATCCGCAAGCGGAGAGACGTAAAACCCATCTGACCTCAGATAGCTGGAGGGGATATCATCCGGAGTTATCCTCGGAGCAATGTACTTGCACAGCTGGGTACGGTGCCCCCTCTCGTCATAGATGTTTTCAAAAGTCGTGGTGTGCTCCCCCGTAACCAAGATACCCTCCGTGTCCATCCCAAACTTACTGTAAAGAGGCGGAAACTGTTCTGTGAAATCCACTCCCACTTTGGCGACCACCCCAACCCTCTTTCCAAGAGCTGCCATGGCAAGCCCAGCATAGGTCGGAGCTCCACCGATAGTGCTTTCTATCATACCATGAGGGAACCTGTTCGTGTCTATCGCCACATGCCCGACGACAACCAGCTCCGGCGCCTCATTTTTCATCATCTCTCCCTCTTCCCAGCTATGAAATCCTCCACGGCCTGTTTTGCCTCGACATCCAGCATTTGTACCGGAGGATGTTTGAAGAAGTACGCCGACACGCCCAGGAGTGGACCGCCGATCCCACGATCCAGCGCGAGCTTTACCGCCCGAATGGCATCTATAATGACACCCGCGCTATTGGGGGAATCTTCAACCGAGAGCTTGACATCTATAGTAAGCGGGATGTCTCCGAATTTCCTCCCCCGCATGTGTATGTAACAAACTTTGTTATCGTGCAGGAACGGAACATAGTCACTGGGGCCTATACGCAACGGTACCTCATACGGGATCTGGCTCGAAACGGCTTCAGTCTTGCTCACCCGCTTGGAACTAAGACGCTCCTCTTCGAGCATGTTCAGAAAATCGGAATTTCCACCGATATTCAATTGATAGCTCTCCTCCAGCTTGACACCGCGGTCGAGCAGCAACTTTGCGAGGGTACGGTGCAGGATCGTCGCGCCGACCTGGGACTTTATATCGTCGCCTGCACACGGGATTCCCGCGTCCTCAAACCGTTTTGCCCACTCTTTGTTTGAAACTATGAATTCGGGTATTGCGTTCACAAAACCGCATCCCGCTTCTATCGCCTGCTGGGCATAAAAGCGGGAGGCCTCATAACTCCCCACGGGAAGGTAACTAACCAGCACATCCGCCCCGGTCTTTCTCAACACTTCCGCCACATCCACGGGGTCTTGGGTTGAATCCGTGGGGATAACCGGCTTGAGATACTTGCCAAGTCCGTCGAGCACGGGGCCCTTCATCACCTCGACCCCAAGCTTCGGGACATCGCTGAATTTTACGGTGCAATTCGGAGGTGTGAAAACGGCTTCAGAGAGGTCCTTTCCTATCTTGTTCGCATCCACATCAAAAGCAGCGACGAATTTTATGTCCCGGATGTGATATCCACCGAAATTTACGTGCATCAGTCCAGGGACGAACTGATCCTCCTTGGCATCTTTATAGTACTCCACACCCTGAACCAAGGACGACGCGCAGTTGCCAACGCCTACTATTCCCACCTTTATTTCGGGCATAACCACCACTTGACAAGTTAGAGTACTTCTTTTAGCGTGAGCAAATAAAATTTTCCATCCATTTCACACGCAAACCCGACATCCGTCGTCCTGTCCCTGTACGCGAGCAGGTTCTTCAGCTGAGATCCGCGTATATGGTAGCTTTCGCCGGACTTCACATCTATTAAAAGTTTTTTTCCTTCCTTTTTTGCGCTGACGTCGATCGTGCCCAAACCGCTAACCGGCCTGATCTCCCAACCCCGGGAAGCCAGTCGGTTCTTCAGTCGCAGTCCAGCTCGCTCCCATGCCCGTACCTTCGTTTCACCCAGCAACCGGCGACACGAGGGGCACCTCCTACCATCGCCCCTCGGCCTCCATTCGTACCCACAATAATTACATCGTTTTGTTACAACCATATCTCAACCTTGGATATATATCCAAGAATTAGCTATTTAAAGGTTGCGACAGATGTAGGAAAAGGGTTTTTGTGGCCGTGGCCAGACTGAAGAAAAAAACGACCGTCGAGATGATATGGCCTTACTTCCTGAAATTATTGAAAGAGCGTCCCATGTACGGGTATGAACTCCGGCAGGAGACCCAGAGAAGATTTGGCTGGAAACCCCCCACGGTCAACTCCTACATGGTCCTCTACAGCCTACAGCGGAATGGATACGTCACGATGGAGTGGAAGGAACAGCGGGGGAAACCGGCACGGAAGTACTACAAGCTCACGAAGAAAGGCGAGGAACTGCTCCGCGAGGGGCTCAAGTATTTCAAGGAATTCTGCACGAAGATCTCAAGCTAACGCAACCGATGCCACGCGACGATCACCCTGTGCAGTACAGTACAATGAGTTAAGATGACTATCAGGACCACGGCATATTGTGTATATCCCATCAGAGCTCCGACTGCCAGGAGGACCAATCGTTCAGCGCGCTCCGCTACACCCACATCCAACTTGCCGGACCCAGCTGCTTCCGCCCTCGCGCGGACATAACTCACCATGAAACTCCCCACCACTGCCAAAAGCCC
>CAZMCI010000010.1:0-9289 GCA_964564905.1 Hadarchaeota archaeon (SeqCode)
ATTCGGGGCTGACCGATATCGATTATAAAAAGGACAAAATCTGTCTGTTTCTGGACGAGGCACAAAAGTGTGAAAACTGGGTTGCGGACGTGAAGCTGATTTATGACAATTTGCGCAACGTGAAAATTTTCGTCTCCGGCTCGGCTTCTTTGAACATTTTAACGGAGGCTAAAAAAAGCTTGGCCGGCAGAGCTATCTATTATGAGCTTGCGCCGCTTAGCTTTGAGGAGTTTTTACGTTTCAAAGGCGTGCGTTTCGAGAAGGAGAGGTTCTGGCTGTACGAGGATCGGCTGAAAAGGGAGTTCAACAAATTTTTGATTAGGTCCCTCCCCGAGCTGGTCAACGAAGGAGACGTGAATTTCATCAAGAATTACGTGAGAAACACCGTGATTGAGCCGATTATTCTGAAGGACATTCCCAAGGAGTTCAAAGAAGTTGATATTTTGTTGCTGGAGAAGCTTGTCACGATTTTCTTGAGCAATCCGGGACAGTATTTGTCGGTGGATGAACTTGCAAAGGAACTGAGACGAGCAAAAACAACCCTGTACAAGGCCCTGTTTTATTTAGAATTTTCTTTTTTGATCAGAAGGGTTTTGAATTACAGGCCCTCCATAAGAGCCGCTTCCAGAAAACTTTCGAGGGTTTATGCTTATCACCCATGCCTGACTTTGCCTTTCAACGTGTCAGAAGAAAAGTTTGCGGAAAACTTGGTCCTGTTTGAGTTGGGGGCGAAATACTATTGGAGAGAAAAAGAAAAGGAAATAGATTTCTTGAAGGGATTTTCTCCCGTTGAAGTCAAGTTCAAATCAAAGATCGGAAAAGAGGATGTCAGGCACATAGCTTATTTCATCAAGAGATATGGAAAAAACCTAGGTGTTAGACGGACGTATGTGATCACAAGAGATGTAGAGGGAAAAATGGGCAATGCCAGCCTGATCCCGTTATGGAAATTTTGCTTCAAAAGGATATGAAGCAAGAAAGTTCGTTAGGGTGGAGGATGGTTTTTACAGTAATAGGCTGATTGCTTCATCCGTTCATATGGACAGGATTTACTGCGACAACACCCGTGGTGATGGCATGTTGAGGATAAAGCCTTACCTCCCAAACCATCGGTGTGGAGGTGAAAATAAACATGCCAAAGTATGTGGGGTTGGATGATCACCAGCGGGGAGTAACACTTAAATTTCACATAGGTGCGGGGGAGGGGATTTGAACCCCCGAACCCCTTCGGGACCAGACCCTGAATCTGGCGCCGTTGACCTGGCTTGGCAACCCCCGCTCAAAAATCAACAGATTACATAAAGCTTTAAAATTTATGAAGCCTTATGGGACTGGAGGACAAATTGGGATTTGTGGTAAAGTGCCAGAAACGGACATAGTGGTTTGGATATTCGTCATCATGATATTCAGCTTCGTCTGGATGATACTCACCCCCCAGCTGATGGCGCTCCAGGCACGGGTTGGAATAGGGCAGCTGCGCAAGTCCGTCAAACAGCTCGAGGGATGGGCCAAGGAGAGCAGGCAGGTCGCGCTGAAGGCGATACTCAAACATGGAAAACCGAAACGCGATGTGGAAAAGGAATTCGACAACTTTCTGGAGTTTTTCGCCATCGAACCGGTGAGCGAGGATCCCGTTGGGGTTCTCAGGAGGCTTGAGCACGTGCTCGATGTGCGAAAGCGGCGGTTCCAGGGGGTCGTGTCCCGTTTTGCTCCGAAAGCGGATCCCGAATCCGCGGCAAACTTGGAAATGGTTCTAGAAGGAGCGATGGCCAACCGCGTCCTCTACCGCCTCATGCGCCATTTCATGCTCTTGGCTGAGAAGACGAAAAATATGCAACTCGTCATGCTCGTACAGATGAACATTCCATTTCTACGAGAATATGCGAGGTCGTTCGTGGAGGCGACAAAGGCATTTGCGGAGGGTAAACCCATCGGAGATGGAGTGGGACCCTTAGCAGCCGCGAAGTTCATCGGCGAAGCTAAGTGCAAGGAGCCGGTTGAGGATACGGTTTACGCCGAAACGAGGTTCGATGGCAGGAAGCTCTTGGTGGTCAAGGCTAGAGGGCCGGGCGGACGCGTCGGCAAGCCTGGGGAGTTGATAAAGCGATTGATCCAGAAGTACAGGGTATCCAGGATAATAATGATCGATGCAGCCGGAAAGCTCGAGGGAGAAGCCAGCGGAGAGGTCGTGGAGGGTGTGGGTGCGGCGATAGGAGGACCTCCAACGGAAAAGTACAAGATCGAGGAAATAGCGACGAAACGCAGGGTTCCGGTGGATGCCATAGTGGTGAAGGAGTCCTTCGCTGAGGCCATCAAACCCATGAACAAGCGCTTGGCGAGAGGTGCGGAGATCGCGGCTGAGAGGGTGAAAAAAGCGATAAGGGAACGGACCAAGCCCGGGGACACGGTCATAATAGCTGGGATCGGAAATACCATCGGAATAGGGCAGATGCCCGATGAGATACCGACGGAATTTCCGTCTCCTCCTGCACGGGGGAAGGACGAACTAGAATCCGTAGCCCTGCCCATGCGGTGACACCTCGTTTTTAAAGCATGAAGCCGCAATCTATGGGAGGGGAAGATCGATGCGTCGTTACAAGCATCTAGCCGATGTCCAGAAGATGATGTGGGCACCAGAGCGTATCAGGAACATAGGGATAGTCGCTCACGTGGATCATGGCAAAACCACACTTACTGACTCTTTGGTGGCCGCCTCAGGCATAATCAGCTCCGAGCTGGCCGGTGAGCAGCTGTTCACGGACTTTCTGGATATAGAGCAGCAGCGGGGGATAACCGTACAGACGGCCGCGGTCAGCTTGGCGCACACGTTCGAGGGCAATGAGTATCTCATTAACCTGCTCGACACACCGGGTCACGTGGACTTCAGCGGAGACGTCACCCGAGCGCTTCGGGCCATAGACGGCGTCGTGGTCGTGATGGACGCCGTGGAGGGGGTCATGCCCCAGACCGAGACGGTGCTCAGGCAGGCCCTGCAAGAGCGCGCACGTCCTGTCCTGTTCATCAACAAGGTAGATCGTCTCATAGACGAACTCAAGCTCACTCCGGAGGGCATTCAGGCGAGGTTCATAAAGCTGATAACCAAGTTCAACGAGCTCATCCGCAGATACGCCCACCCGAGCGTGGCGGACAAGTGGACCGTAAGCGTTGAGGGGGGATCGGTGGCTTTCGGCTCTGCCAAGGAGAAGTGGGCACTCTCCGTGCCCCAGATGAAAAAGAAGAACATAAGTTTCAAGGACATCATCGAGGCCTACCGGACCGGGACGCAGGCCGAGCTTGCAAAAAAGAGCCCCATCTACGAGGTGGTCCTGGACATGGTCATCCGTCATCTTCCAAATCCCCGGGAGGCACAGGCGCTGCGTATCCCGGTGATATGGAGAGGAGATCTGAACAGCGAACTCGGCAAGGACATGCTCGCGGCAAATCCCCACGGAAAAATATGCATGGTGATAACCGACATCATCGTCGACGACCAGGCGGGTGTGATATCGACCGGGAGGATTTTCTCTGGGACGATAGAGAAGGGCAAGTCCGTCAGGCTCGTCGGCGCCGACAAGGAGGCACGTATCCAGCAGGTGAATGTTTACATGGGTCCGGATCGTGTGATGGTCGACAAGGTCCCCGCAGGAAATATCGGTGCAATAATCGGGCTCAAGGAGGCGGTCGTGGGGGAGACCCTCATCGAGACGGGCGTTGAGGGTAAGGGATTCGAGGAACTCCGTTACATAAGCGAACCAGTCGTGACGGTGGCGGTGGAACCCAAGAACTTCCAGGAATTGCCGAAACTGGTAAACGAGTTGAAGCGCATTTCCCGCGAGGATCCAAACGTCAAGGTGAAGATCAACGAGGAAACCGGAGAGTACCTGGTATCGGGGATGGGGGAGGTCCATCTGGAGATAGTTCAGTACAAGCTGAAGGAGGCTGGGCTTGAGGTGAAGACATCAAAGCCGATCGTGGTCTACCGGGAGGCTGTTACCAAGAGGGCTGGCCCCGTGGAGGGAAAGTCCCCCAACAGGCACAACCGGTTCATGATGTCCGTCGAACCGCTCGAACCGGAGGTCATCAAGGCCATCGGAGAGGGTAGGGTATCGGAGAAGCAGGAGAGAAAGGAACGAGCGAGCGTGCTCAGGGAACTCGGGTGGGAAGCCCACGCGGCCCGTAACGTGGTGTCGATAATCGGCCCGAACGTCCTCGTCGATGTGAGCAAGGGCGTGCAGTACATGCGTGAAGTCGAGGATTACGTCATCGAGGCGTTCAGGGAGGTGGTGGAGGAGGGACCCATCATGCGGGAGCCGATGCGCGGACTGAAGGTCCTCATAGAGGATGCCACTTTGCACGAGGACTCCGTGCACAGAGGCCCGGCGCAGATCATCCCGGCCGTGAGGCGCCCCGTTCAGGCGGCCGTGCTTCTCGCCAATCCCACGGTTCTCGAACCCCTCCTCAAGCTCGAGGTACGCGTGCCCCAGGAGTTCATGGGAGGGGCGACCAAGGTCATTCAGGGACGGAGGGGGAAAATCCTGAGCATGGACGCCGAGGAGGACATAACGATAATCAGGGCTTCCCTTCCGGTTGCAAATTCATTCGGACTGGCGGCCGAGCTACGTTCCGAGACGGAGGGAAGGGCGATATGGGCGACGGAGTTCGACAGATTCGAACAGCTTCCGCGAGAACTTCAAAATCAGGTCATCCTCGACACGCGCAAGCGCAAAGGTCTGAAACCCGAGCCTCCGAAGCCAGAGGAGTTCATGGAGAAATGAGCAAATTTGCAATTGTCGCGAATTTTTCTGGTTCGAGGTCCACCACGCGTGCTTCGGCCAGTTCTCTCGGAAGTTTTCCGTCGATGAACGCTCTGCGTTCCGTCTTGGACATGGTGGTCCCCGGGAATATCCCTTCGAGGGAGCGGTACAGGGCATTGCGCACCCGCTGGCGGCGATGTTGGAAGAGTCCACGGACGACGCTGAAGAACATACGCTCGTCCAAGACATCGAACGGCGGGTCGCGGGGTTTCAGCCTCACAATGGATGAGGTCACCTTGGGTTCCGGAAAGAAAGCTGATGGAGGCACCTCCTCCAGCACCTCAACGGATGCCCTGTAGTGAACGTTCACCGTCAGGCGGCCGTAGTGTTCCGAGCCGGGGCTTGCCACAAGTCTCTGGGCGAACTCCTTCTGATACATCAACACGGCCAGCTCGAACCCGTGTTCCAGCAGTCTGAACGTTATTTCCGAGGAAATGCCGTACGGGAGGTTTGCCACCACCTTGTTGAACTCCGGCAGCTGAATGCGCAGAACGTCTCCGCACATCAGTTTGACATTTTTTTGATCCTTCAGGCGCTTCCTCATGATGGCCATCAGTCTTTTATCCTTCTCTATCGCGATCACCCTCGCTCCACGACGAGCGAGTAGCAACGTCAGGTTTCCTATCCCCGCCCCGATCTCGAGCACAACCTCGTCTCCCGAGAGCTCCGCGTACTCGATCATCCGCTCTAGAAGCGCCCGGTCGATCACCTGATGCTGCCCCGACCGTTTTCTGAGCCTTACGTCATGCTCCCTCAGGAGGGCCAAAGTTTGTGTCAGCATCATTCTAATTATTCGCGGACGCATAATTAGACTGGGTTGTCCGTGGTCTCAAAGACGTTCTGGTTCAAGAGGGAGGAGCTGTTCAGGAGAATAAAACAGGAGGGGGCTCTGACCCCGGAGGTAGAGGCGGAGATCATCGGGCTCTACGGAGACCGTGGTAAGAGGGCCCTGGGGGCCGTCAGGTCCGGGAGGGTCGTGAAAAGGGGAAACCGATGGTACGTGCGCGGGAAATCCGACGAATACGAGGTCGTCAAAAATTTTTGCACCTGCAGGGATTACGTTCTCAACATCTCCACTGGAAAGGCCGGCGTGGACATGTGCTATCACGCGCTTGCGAAAAATATCTGTGAGCTGCTCGACATGTATTATGTGAGTGAACCGTGAGGCTCACCTCCAGTTGTCTTTAGATACCGGATACCGATCGGACAGAGGTCGTTTATCGGACATCTGTGGTGGAGCGGATTTCTGGCGCGGCAGTAACGTCGCCCGAGCTGGATCAGAAGCATGTGGGTGTGCCCTCTCTTGCCAGCCGGCGTTACTCTCTCGAGTTTTACCCTCACCTGTTCGTGGTCGTCCATCGTCGATGCAAATCCGAGGCGCTTCGCGATCCTAAACACATGTGTATCTACAGGCAGCACATCCCTACCCGCCCCGAATGCCAGCAAAACATCCGCTGTTTTGTAGCCAACCCCGGGAAGCGACAGCAGCTCCATCCTAGCTTTTTCGTAAGGCATACGGAGCACCGAATTCAGATCGCCCCCGTACTTCTCCAATATCACGCGGGAGATTTCCTTCAGCCGTTTTGATTTCATTCGGTACAGGCCAGCAGGCTGTATCAGTTCTCGGATTTCACCCTCTTCGGCCACCGCCAGCTGTTTTGGCGTCCTGAATCTGGCGGTGAGACGGTCATATGCGGTGCGAGTGTTGCGCCAGTTGGTGTTCTGGGACAGCACGGTGCTCACCAGCAGCAGGAAGGGATCCCTGGTAAAGTGATGCCATGGTTTGAATTCTCTGCCCAATCGGTTGATTATCTTGGCCATTCTGCGTCGTTCACGTTTTTGGTTCAGGTTTAAACCCGGGGCTGTAGTAGTTCTAACCGTGGTTGGTTTGGGTACCATCGAACTCCTGTACATCATCATCCTGGCGGGTTCTTTGGCGTTTGGGTTCGAGGCATTGATGCTCGGGCTGGGTGGGAAGACGATGTTGCTTTACCGGCGCAGGAAGTCAAGGATGTTTGCCTTGGCGTTTGGGGTGGGTTTGACCGTCTCTGTGTCGGCGGTGCTCACCTCGATCGTGTTCGCGCTGGAACCACTCTACTTCTGTGTTCTGGTGTTCGCATACACGTTTCTCGCGGGGAGGATCGTCAAAATCGCGGGTAAAAAAATGGCTGGGGGATCGCCACCTCCAGTCCCGCCTCCTCCAAGCGAGCTGGAGATAATCGCCATGCTTCGAAAACGGGGGCACGATACATCCGTGGTGAGGGACATGGCTGGGCGTCCACGAGGTCCGTCACGGCAGACATCCGAGCTGAAGGTCGTGGAGGAACTCAGGAAAGCAAAACGCGGTAGGTCTAAAGGTAGAACTTGACCCATGTTTGATGTTATCCTTTGTAACCGATTTTTTGTTTCAGCGATTCTATTGACTCCGGGTTCAGCAAGGTGGTGGTATCTCCTATTGGCTCGTTCATCGCCAGCGCTTTCAAAATTCGGCGCATGATCTTACCGCTTCTGGTCTTTGGAAGTTCATCCGCGAAAATAATCCTCTCCGGTCTGGCTATCGGTCCCATGCTCTGGTCTATGTGTTTTACCAGTTTTTTGGTTAGGTCATCAGATGGTGTGAATCCGGGCTCGAGTATCACGTAAGCCACGGGTACCTCTCCCTTTACCTCGTGAGGCTTTGCGACCACCGCGCTTTCGACCACTGCTTCGTGTCGGTTCAGCGCATCCTCCAGCTCGGCCGTCGAGAGGCGATGTCCAGCGACCTTCATCACGTCATCCACACGTCCCGTGGCGCGAATACAGTTGTAGGGCATTTTTCTGGCACCGTCACTTGTGAAATAGAACTTGTTGTGGTATCGATTCCAGTACGTCTCCCTGTACTTGTCATCGGCCTTGTACAGTCCGCGCAGCATGCCGGGCGCGAACGGTGGAAGCTGCACAAGATACCCACTTTCCCCTTCCTTCAAAATTTTTCCTTCCTCGTCCACGACTTCGAGTCTCGTCCCGGGGAACGGTCTGCCGGCAACGCTGGGTATGAAAGGCCCGATTCCTGGGAGTGACATTATCAGAGTGCCCCCGGTTTCGGTCTGCCACCACGTATCCGTGATCGGACATCTTCCCCCACCCACGACGTTGAAATACCACATCCACGCTTCCTTGTCTATGGGTTCACCGACCGTACCGAGCAGTCGAAGCGTGCTGAGGTCGTGCTTTTTGGGCCACTCCTCGCCGAGCTTTACGAACATCCGTATCGCGGTGGGGGCCGTATAGAGGATCGTGACCCCGTGCTTTTCTATAATCTCCCACCATCTATCCGGAGCGGGGTAGTCCGGGGCACCCTCATAGACCAGCATCGTGGCGCCATTCGTGAGCGGACCATAACACGCGTACGAGTGACCGGTGATCCATCCTATATCGGATGTGCACCAGAAGATGTCATCGTCATGGATGTCGAACACCCATTTTGTCGTCCAGTAGACTTGAGTCAGATAACCGCCGGTTGTGTGGATGACGCCCTTTGGTCTCCCGGTGGTCCCGCTGGTGTACAGCAAGAAGAGCATGTCCTCGGCGTCCATCACCTCAGGTTCGCAGTTGGAGTCGGCTTTTTCCATCAGCTCGTGCCACCAGTAGTCACGTCCTTCGACCATGTTGACCTGATTGCCCGCGCGTCTGACGACGATCATCTTCTCGACTTTAGTTCCTTTTATTCCCTCGTCAGCGTTGGCCTTCAGGTTCACGACTTTTCCTCTCCTGTAGTATCCGTCGGCCGTTATGAGGACCTTCGCCTCTGCATCCTCAAGCCTAACCCTGAGCGAATCGCTGCTGAAAGCGGAGAACACCACGCTGTGGGGAGCACCTATCCGGGCGCATGCCAATAACGCGATCTGCACCTCAGGGATCAAGGGCAGGTAAATACCGACTCGGTCACCCTTTTTGACTCCAAGGCTTTTGAGGACATTGGCCAGTTTGTTTACTTCCCGATACAGATCGTTATACGTAAGGACGCGAACCGGTTCATCCGAGGGTTCGGGAACCCAGATTATCGCCTTCTTATCTCCCTTTCCGGCCTTTACGTGCCGGTCCACGGCGTTGTAACATGCATTTATCTTTCCTCCCAAGAACCACTTGATGTACGGGGGTTCCCACCGATATGCTTCGTCCCATTTTTTGTACCATTCCAGCCCCTCTGCCGCCCGTTCCTCCCAGAACTTTATCGGGTCTTTGGCGGCTCTCTCATAGATACCCTCGTCGCTTACCCAAGCTCTTTTCTTGAGCTCCTCGGATGGCCAGAACACATCTCTTTCTTTCTCGTCCGCAACGACCCATTTAACGTGTTTCATGATTTCACCGTGATTCTTGGAGTTTTTGTCTTATGGATATTTAACTTCTGCGGCGGGGGGTCCCCCTGCGAAAGCCGGGGGTGAGCCGCTTTTCCCGTTTATAAAGAGCCTCAAGTCGCGCGGCTGAAAGATGCC
>CAZMCI010000010.1:9299-18036 GCA_964564905.1 Hadarchaeota archaeon (SeqCode)
GCCTTCCGCGGAGGGGTCGAGGGGTGGGCGGAAGCAGGAACCCGGAGCACCCGAAAAGGGGAAAAGCTTCCGCGAAACGCTCCCCGAGCGGAGGCGGTGAGGACGTGCGCGAAAAGCGGAAGCCCCCTGCGCGCGGGCCCTCACGTTTTCTTAAGTGAAAGGAGGATCATTTTCCGGTCAGGAAGCGTTTTTCGGCCTCCTTTCTGATCTCATCTATCCACGGGAACTCTTTGATGTACGGTTCCAAGTCCATGTTGACTGCGTGCCATAGCTCGTCCAGTTCAGGTGACCGATTACCTCGCTCACGATACTTTACCGCTTGCACAAGTATGGAAAGATAGTCGGCGGCGTGCACGAGCTTGGATTCAAGAGTGCGCTTTTCGGTGTATTCTCTCCACATATTTAGATATTTTTCTTTCTGCGGAAGATCGCTTAACAACTCGTTTAGCGCATTTCGCTCTATTTGCTTTTTTGTCTCTTTAGACCCCAAATGTCTGAGTGCAGGATAAGGAAAATCGCCGAGAAGTGCTTCGGCCCAATCGTGCACCACCGCCATGCCTAGGGCTCGTTCATGGTTTATCTTTATCTTCCGCTGTTCGAGTTCGCCGGCAAGTACCAATGTCATCGCCACCACATCGAATGTGTGTTGTGCCACATCCTCGACCTCACCAAGCGGCACGTTACAGAGGAGCCAGCCCGTGCGAGGAATGCGCTTGAGGTTGTTAAGATGCTCGAACAGTTTTTGCAATTTCACTCAAACCACCTCGGCAAACTCTTGTTATTAGCTATTTTCAACTTTTTCGTGCAGTTAGCTTCATAATCTCTCCATCAACGCGCCCACGATCAGCGGAAGCAACACCGTGGCATCGCCGTCTACCGTCACATAACTCGCCTTCTCCTTTACCTTGCCCCATGAAACCGCCTCGCGTAGCCTGGCGCCGCTGAGACTACCGTCATATTCTTGCGCTGTGGTGAGATAGACCGCGTAATCGAGACCACCCTTGAAGGTGTTCCACCATAGCGTATGGTGTTTGCTTATCCCTCCCCCAATTATGAGCGCCCCGGTACGCTTGGCGCCGAACACCACATCAGCCAGTTCTTGCTCGTCTTGGAACTCATTCAGTTTGAACCTGCGATGCTCCTGCCAGAAGAGCCACAGCTGGGAGCCAAAAGCTCCGTCAAAGATGCCCGGCACGTAGATAGGGATCTTTTTCTTCCAGGCCCAGTACAGGATCGAGTTTTTATTCAATTTTTTTCCAAATTCCCATATGAGTTCTTTGCATGAAAATTCGTACTTTCCCTTTTCCCATAGTTCGTTCAGGATCGGCTGCATTTTTTCCTCGAGTACCAGACCATAGCTCTCGTTCGGTGCCAGTACATTGCCTATTCTGTTTATACCCTCGCGGTGTAACTTGGCGTCGTCCATCTCGAAGCTTCCATGATAATAATCTTTCCATGTGCGCGCCAGATCGTGGTCCAAGGTACCACAGGTGGTCAGGATGATGTCCACAAGCCTTTTTTTCACCATGTCTCTGATGATTCCCCTACACCCCGTCGCGACGATGCATGCCGGAAATGATAAAAATTTAGTGCATTTTTCCTCACGTTCCATACGTTCGAGTATGTCTACAGCGACCCCAACTTTTTTTGCGACAAAGCCTCCTCCTCTCTCCATCTGGTGCACTAATTCACCTAGACTCATCCCTCTCCGCAGCGAGATATCCCTGACTGGCGGTCCGAGAAGTTTTTTGGTTTTCATAATTTGCCTCTACGTTTTGAAATCCAGAACAGCTGTTATTTATTTTTCGAATATCCGGGAAAGATCCGGGTATTTTCTCTTGGATTTTATTCTCTCGTTCAGAGCGTGGGCTACCAGTGGAAGGGCGATTGTCGCGTCACAATAACACGTGACGTTTTTTCCGGTGGCCGAGGTCTTTCCCCAGCTGATCGCTTCTTCTAGAGTACATCCGCTGAGTCCACCCCACTGGGGGGAGTCCGTGGTTATCTGGATGGCGTAGTCGTGGGGATAGGGAACCTCCCCTCCCCGAAGCAGGTCTCTGCATACGGTGGCCAGCTGTGCGAAGTCTTTCGGCACCCCTCCACCGATGTACACCACCCCGGATCTGCCGACCTCATCGACCACCCTCGTGAGTTCACGAAAGTCCTCCATCATGTCCACCTTGATGTTCTTCCCTTTGACTCCGGCGGTTAACGCTGCGACACCATAACCGCTGTCGACCAAAGCCGGGCAGTAGACTGGTACCTTGTGCCTGTAGGCGGTTGATAGAATACAATTTAACTTGCGCTCGTCAAGCCACTTTCCAAACCTGTGGAGGAACTCTCGAGTGGAGTAGACCTCATTTTCGTCCAATTCGAGGATAAACTTTTCAATAAGATTTTCCATTTTTCGATATTCGAGTTCGTCGGCGTAAACGTCGTAGAAGCGATCAATTTTGTGTTTGAGTAGATCAGCATCGTCCACCAGGTAATGACCCTTCCAGTATCCTGCACCCATCGCATCCAAGATGTCCTCCGAAATGTTCGCTCCAGTGGAGACGAGTATGTCGATGTACCGGTTTTCGATCAGCCAGCAAACTATCTTCCACATCCCGGTGGTGCTCATTGAACCGGAATAGCCCATGATGATGACCAAGTCATCCGCTTTTATCATATCCTCCCAGACGTCCACAACTTCACCGAGTTTTCTACCCTGAAACCCGGTTTTGCTCATCTCATTGAGGAGTTGTGAGATGGTTTTTTCCCTGACCTCTATCGTTTTCAATTTTTCTTTGAAGTATGGAGTTTCGCGCATGTTCAAACCTATTTTCCTCTTTTTTTATAGTTAAAAATTTTTGCATGAATGCGACGTGTTTTCATCGCCCATTTTCGTACAATCATCAATTTGATGAGTAAGAAATTGGTGAACATTTGCTTTTTGCATACGAGGTTTGATTTGAAAAATTCTCTCATCGTCATGCTGGGTTTTTGTGTCATCCCAGCGGGTAAAGCGAAAAGTCTAAAATGGATGTTTTCAAAGGTTAATCGGTGGTGAGTATGGAACAAACACCCGGTGGAAAAAAACTGGTTGGTAAGATCTCCCACTACTTCACGAAAATAGGGGTGGGAGTTGTGGAACTCAGTGACGAACTTAAAGTTGGAGACAGGATCTCTATCGAGGGCGCGACCACGAACATACAACAAACGATAGAATCAATGCAGATAGAACATAAAAACGTGGAGAAAGCTGGAGCTGGACAGTCGATTGGACTGAAAGTAAAAGACCGCGTGCGTGAGGGAGATCTTGTCTACAAGTTAGAATAATTCTCCCGGTCGGCTCTTCAGAAGACTTATTTTATTGGAATTTTTGGCGTACAACGGTCATTTTGGGCGGCGAGTGTTCAATTCCTCAATTGATTTAAGCCCACGGGAAAAGGTGTGTTTGAGGTTATATGCCGATTGAGACGTTCCCGATACACAAGTTGCCCGGAGTTCCTCACATCAAGAGGATAGCGGCAAAATACTACGAGCAACAATTGCTGGCAGATGTGATCAGAGCCGGGAACATCCCTAAACATATCGCGATAATTCTGGACGGTAATCGAAGATTTGCGGAAAGCAGAGGGCTAGAGAGGATCGAAGGGCATTTTTTCGGCGCTAAAAAACTCGAGGAGGTAGTGAGTTGGTGCCAGGAACTGGGGATCAAACACATTACAGTATATGCTTTTTCAACGGAGAACTTCAACCGTCCCGAAAATGAGGTACACGCGTTGATGAACCTTTTCGCGCAGAAATTTCGAGAAGTGGTAAGGGATGAGCGCGTTCACAAGTACAAGATACGGGTCAGAGTGATAGGTAACATCGAGCAGTTACCTGAGAACGTCAGGCAGGCGATTGAAGAGGCCCAAAAGGCGACACAGGGATATGATGGATATACCCTCAATTTGGCTGTTGGTTATGGGGGTAGGGCCGAGCTGGCAGAGGCCGTTCGACGAATATGCGAGCGTATCGAGCGTGGAGAGCTAAAGCCGAGTGAGGTCGACGAGGATGTGATAGGCAGGCACTTGTACACTGCTGGGTTGCCAGATCCAGACTTGGTCATACGGACTAGCGGAGAGGAGCGGCTGAGCGGTTTTCTCCTGTGGCAGTCGGCTTACAGCGAGCTATATTTCTGTGAAGCCAACTGGCCGGAGTTTACGAAGATAGACTTTCTCAGAGCGATTAGGACATATCAGAGTAGGAATAGGAGGTTCGGGCGGTGATCCTCTGAGAGCGGAAATTGCCATAATAGGTGGCTCCGGTCTGTACTCAATGTCGACGTTTGAGAGGGCCAAAACCGTCAACGTGGATACACCTTATGGTAGATCCCAGAAGCTTCTCATGGGAAAGATCCGGGGAAGAAAGGTAGTGTTTCTTCCCAGACATGGGGTTGGGCACACCGCTCCGCCCCATTTGGTCAACTATCGTGCAAATATTTGGGCTCTACATAAACTTGGGGTCGAGAGGATATTGGCCACGATGAGCTGTGGTTCGATTAATCCGAAAATGCGGCCGGGCAGATTTGCGGCTGTAACCCAGTTCATCGACTTTACGAAATCTCGAGCAAATACCTTTTATGAGGGCGGTGGATCCGGGGTTGTTCATATCGACATGACCGAGCCCTACTGTCCGGAGCTACGTGAACTCCTTGTGAAATCCGCAAAAAAGTTGAGTATCGGAGTTTATCCTAGTGCCACCTATGTGTGTACCGAAGGTCCACGCTTTGAAACAGTGGCGGAGATAAAAGCGTTTCGGAAACTTGGGGCAGATTTGGTAGGGATGACCGGTGTGCCCGAGTGTGTTCTCGCGCGGGAACTGGGGATGTGTTATGCTGGGCTTGGGATCATAACAAACTATGCCGCTGGTATTTCTAGGGTGAAGCTCACCTACACAGAGGTGGCTGAAACGCTCGATAAAAATACCACGCAAATTCAAAAGCTCCTCCTGGAGACAATACCAAAAATCCCAACACGGCGTCTGTGTTCATGCAAGAGTGCTTTGGACGAAGCCGTCGTAAGGGTTTGAACTACTCCTCGTAAAATTCTTCGTAATACTCAGGTGGTTCGAGTTCAAATTCAGGTTCTTGCGGTCTTTTTCTCTTCTTTTTCTTTTCCACAATGACTGCCACTTCTCTGGCTTCTCCTCCCTTTTCGCTTATTTTGTAAGAAGCATGTTTTCTTACCTTTCCTTTATACCCGCAGCGTGGACAAGTGAGACGTTTTGAGCGTCCAACCTTGGTCGGTACCAGCACGGTGCCACATTTTGGGCAAAACTCCATCAAGCATCACCAACGTGGATAAGTTTTAGGAGTACGAGATACTTATAAATTTATCGTTTTTGTGGTTTTGGGCAGTTTGTTCATTGAGTAACTTTCAAAAACGTTTTATCCAACCCCCGCTGATTTTGAGATATGGGATAAAAATAAGTATCGGCGGTGACGGGGTGTATCTGGTCTTGGGTTGTGGAGATGTTGGTTTTTCTATCGCGAGTAAGCTCAAAGAAAGTCGTGCTGACGTGACAGTGGTCGACATTGATAAGAAAAATGTGGAACGACTCAAAAAAACGGGTTTCCACGCAGTTCTTGGGGACTTTAGAAATCCGGAGACACTTCTCGGAGCTGGAATAAAAAGTTCTGAAATGGTTTTCATCACGAGTTCATATTTTTCGGTTACCAGCGAAGTGCTGAAGGTCATCAACAAATTGAAGGAAGAGTTTGAGATAGACCCAGTAGTGGTGGCCCGGATTTCTGATGAGGGCGAAAGGGATGAGGCAAAGTTGTTGGGCGCAACAGACGTTCTGGCTCCCCCACAGATCATAGCCGATTTCATCACCAACCTGGAAAAACTGAGGATCATGGTAAACGAGAAGAGACTGAGAGCCATTGTCAAGAACATGAGGGGTAAAATGGCGATCATCCTTCAAAGGAATCCAGATCCCGATAGCATTGCAAGCGGCGCTGCGCTCAAACTTTATGTCAAAGCCGCCGGAGGTCCCGAGGCTGATCTAATATATGATGGTGAAATTGGATATCCTCAGAACAGAGCATTGATAAACCTACTAAATCTGAATCTTATCAAAGCTGACGAACACAAAGTGGATTTCGGAGAGTATAACGGTCAGTTTGCTTTAGTCGACGTTTCGACACATACCAACTGTCCGTTACCTAGGGAGATAGTGATTCCAAAGATAGTGATCGATCATCATGTTGTGCCATCCGGCGAAGTTCGCGCGTCGTACAAGGATATTTCCCACGTTGGGGCCACGGCCACGCTTCTGACAAATTACTTGCGATACGGTTTTGTGGACATAGATCCCGCAACTGCAGCTGCTTTGGTGGTCGGGATACTTACCGATACTAACAATTTCACTCGTGGGGCCACACCACTTGATTACGAGGCTTTCCAGTATCTCATGCAGAGAGCCGATGCGGATATAGTCAGGCAGTTGCAGAGACCCTCTCTCTCATCGGAGATGTTGGACGTCTTGAGCAAAGCAGTGAGAAACAAGAAGCTCGTGGGAGGATACCTGACCGTGAATCTGGGGGAGATAAAAGAGCGAGACATGATACCCCAGATAGCGGACTTTCTCTTAAATCTGGAGGGTGTGACCACCACTCTTGCCTACGGTATAGTTGGAAACTACATACACGCTTCTGCTAGGACAAAGGATGTAAGTCTCAACTTGGGCGAGATCTTGAAAAAGGCATTCAGCGAGGTTGGATCTGGGGGAGGTCATCTTCAGATGGCGGCGGCAAAAATTCCTGTGAGGGCGCTCGGGAGGGTGAGCAAACGGAGCATCAGGCGAGAAATGGACTGGCTGATCCGGCAAAAATTTTTGGAAACAGTGGGTGTGGTCAAGCCCTCGAAACGCAGACGAAAACGGACTAAATGAACATGGGGCGAAGTATGGGACGTCTTCATGCAGAGCTCAAAGACGTATTGACAGACCGGGAACTGGAACTGTTGCCGAAAGGTTTTGAACGGATTGGGCACGTGGCAATAGTTTCCATACCATTCGAGTTGCGTCATAGGCTTGACGACGTCGCTCGAGCGTTGCTCCGTATCAAGGGTATCAGGACCGTGGCGCTTCGGGAGGGAGTCATCTCCGGACGGAAGCGTAGACCAAACATTAGGGTGGTGGGAGGGGAGCCCACAACCGAGACCGTCCATAAAGAAAATGGTTGCAATTTCAAACTCGATGTGGCGAAGGTGATGTTTTCCTCAGGAAATCTTTACGAGAGGGCACGTCTCCCAAAGCTCATTGCAGATGGGGAAGTAGTGGTGGATCTCTTCGCGGGGGTGGGTCAGTTCACCATTCCAATAGCTAAGCACGCGAAACCCAGGAAGGTATACTCGATCGAAGTCAATCCGATCGCATACGGGTATCTTCTTCAAAATGTGAGGATGAATTATGTTGGGCACATCGTGGAGCCGTTGATGGGGGACTGTCTGGAGGTCGCGCCCCGGGGAGTGGCGGACCGGGTTATAATGGGCCTCCTGCACGTGACTCACCGGTATCTTCCGCTTGCCCTTGAGGTACTGAGGCCCACGGGGGGGATAATTCACTATCATGAAAGCGTGCCTTCAAAAATCCGATTCGAACGTCCAGTGAAACGTCTATTGGAGGTGGCTTTTGGGCGGAAGATCAGGATATTACAAAAGCGCGTGGTAAAACGCTACGCCCCCGGTGTGGATCACATAGTGGTGGATGCCAAAGTAGAGCCAGCTCTTGGATGAAACGTTTTAACCCCGGACTCTCATGCTAATTACTTGGTTTGGGTATGGGTGGGGAATACAGAAATATGGACGATCCGACTCCGAAGGATATAATGAGGTTACGAGCCGCCGCTGATTATCTATTTGGAAAGGATGCGGGCAAGTCACTTTTTCCAGATGGTATCCGCGTGGTGAGAAGTAGGGGGCGTATCCGTCAGGTTTGGTTACCGGATGGACCAGTATGCGCGATTCGCGCTTCGGACGGATTCATAATTTTAAATCGAAGAGGCGCCGAACTTTTACACTCAGCTTTGGCGCCACCCCACATGCGCGTGACGGTACTGGATGATGTGGCATCGTTCGCAGCTCAGGGAAAGACGATATTTGCAAAGCACGTAACAGCGGCTGATCTGGAGATAAGACCTGGCGAAGAGGTTTTTGTCGTCGACTCGAGTGATCACCTTCTGGCAAGTGGTAGGGCACTTTTAGCAGGTGTTGAAATGGTGGAGTTTAATACCGGTAAAGCGGTAGAGGTTAGACGGGGATTCGGTAGATGTTTCCAAGACGCATCAACCTGAAACAGATGGAACGAGCGATGCGCCAAATGGGAGTCAGAATGGAAGAACTGAGTGGAGTGAAGGAGGTTGTGATCAAATTTTCTGACCGTGAGATAGTCTTGCCCGAAGCTAAAGTCGTAAGAACGGAGATGTCTGGACAGAGAAGTTACCAGGTGAGTGGAGAGGAGTTTGAACACAAGCTGGGATTTGAACCGACTGAAGATGATATAAAACTAGTCATGGAGCAGACAGGGGTCGAACGAGATAAAGCGGCTAAAGCACTGGTGGAGACGAACGGGGATATAGCGGAGGCGATCCTGAAATTGAGGCAGTAGCTCTATGACGTCCATCTTAGCTTGCGAAAAAGCACATCCCTGATTCTGATATAGATCTCTTCGTTGAAATTTATCTTGTTGGAATCGACCTGGG
>CAZMCI010000010.1:18136-29323 GCA_964564905.1 Hadarchaeota archaeon (SeqCode)
CCCGCTGGTTGAGGAAGAGGCATTCATCGTATCCCATACTCTTTGCCTCTCTTCGGGCTACCACGTTTTCTAGATAATTCGTGGATTTTATGCGGAGGAGTGGTGATGAGTTTCGTCTAAAAGAGGCGATGTGCGCGCGCATCCGTTCCTTTTGTTTTTCATAGTCTTTGACGATCACCATCAGATGAGCTTTATCAATATCCTCATGGAATACCATTGATCCCGATGACAGCAAGCAGACCTTCACGGTGGCATCCGCGATGTTCGATTTCTCGACAGCTTTCTCCACCGAGTTTTTGATGACTTTTTCCGCTGGCATGGGTATGGAGAGGAGTTTGGCACCATTTTTCATCCGATCGAGGTGTTTTTTCAAGAAAACAGGCTCGGTTCCCTTCCATCTGAATGTCTCAAACACACCCTCACCATAAAGCAGAGACCTCATGGGAATCTTCGTCAGAAGGGGTTCTCCGTCCAGAAATATGAATTCTCTTGCCATCATCCTCACCCTCAGAAGGCCTTCATCATGGCCTGTGCCTTAATGAGGGTTTCTTCGTACTCCAACTCGGGTACGGAATCCCACATTATCCCACCACCAACCCAAAAAGTGCCCATGCCATCACAGATCGTCAGAACACGGATCGCCACGCTCAACGTGAAGTCCCCATTGGGCATGAACAATCCGATTGCACCGCAGTAGGGTCCTCGCAAATGGGGCTCCAGTTCGTCGATTATCTCCATTGCCCTTCTTTTTGGGGCTCCAGTGACGGATCCTGGAGGAAACGTATTGCTCATGATGTGTTCAATGGTGACTCCCTCCTTGAGCTTACCGCTGACCTCAGAGACCATTTGAAAAAGAGTCGAGTACTGTTCAACTTTGAAGAGCTCATCCACACGTACACTGTTGAATTCACAGATCCTTCCCAAGTCATTTCGCATGAGATCTACGATCATGAGATTTTCTGCCTTTTCCTTCTCGCTTTCGGAGAGTTCCCGTTTGAGTTTCATATCCTCCTCTTCTTCTCGTCCTCTTCTTCTCGTCCCCTTGATGGGTCTCGTAGTCAATCGATCACCGTGTTTTCTCAGGAATAATTCCATAGAACCACTGATCAGTTGAAACTCCCCGAAATTTAGGTAGCAACCAAATGGAACGGGCTGCGCTTGATAGAGTTTGGCCGCAAATAGCTCAGGCTGAATTTTAAACGGAACTTCAAAACGTTGGGATAGGTTAACTTGATAAATGTCCCCCGCGGCGATGTATCGTCGCGCATGCTCCACCATCTGGCAGAACTGTGCTTTTGTCATGTTTGGTTGGGGCGTGTTTGAGGTCTCCTGGATCTCGGACCACTGGAGGTCCTCCTCCCATTTTTTTAGTTTTGTCTCCTGGAGCTCCTCCTTATCAAAAAACAGGAAGGAGACATCCGGAAGGGGTGCACCGTCTTTTTGTCTCACGCTTTTAAAATTGGGTTGCAAGAACTTGAAAAATTCGTATCCTAGGTATCCCACGCCAATGTAACCCCGATTTAACATTTCCACCACTACCTTCAACGGATTTTTTCTGAGTTTCAGTCCTCGCCCTCCATGTTCCAAGAAGGAGATACCATTTTGGAATGTGAGCGAGACCTCGGGGTGTTCCAACAGGAGCGTTGAGTCCTCATTGGTCCACCCACCGCCAGAGCTGAGGAGAATGGCCCGTTTTTCCACGGGTTCAATATCAAGTTTGGCCGAGAGCACTGTTATCCCTAGTAAACTGTGAGCCGTGACCATAAATCTGAAGGTAATTCATCGAGTCAACACGTAGATGATGAACACGACAAGCGAAAGCACCAGCAGCAGTGGAGACGTAGCAAAGTAAAACCCGTTTCTGTGATAGATGTAGACCAACCAAGACGGCACATTTGAGAGGTCGATATATTTTCCAATAATCGGTAGAAGCAAAAAGGCTGCTCCTAGGAGGATAAGTGTTATCCCTAGGAGTGTGAAGGGATGGGTCATGTCGATCTACAAAATTTCGCTTTTTTCAAGGTGCCCGCCGCAATATCTTCTGGCATAGGTGGTCACAGAACTGAGTGCAGCTTCGACCATATTTTTTTCCACCCCAGGAGCGTTCCAGAGGACTATCAATGCATTAGATGTCTTTTGTGTGACCATCGTTGCTTTGGCATCACCCAGCGTGTATGCAGCAAGTATTTTTTGGTCGTCTCGCAGAATCACTTCATCAGGTTTTGGGGAAAGCTTCCGTCCGTCGATGAGTTCAAATGATTCCATTTTCGTCGCCAGGGTTGTTCTGGCTTCCCCTCTTATCCTTTCGATGTCGTAAACACCGACCGATACCCAGTTCTCCACGGTGGCCAGCAGACATGAATCGACAAGATTGTTAATGTGTGGAAATCGGTCATCTAATGCTCTTCTGAGCAGGTACTCGGGTGCAGGTTTGTAGCTGGATGGATCTGCACCCATTGCCCTGAAAAATGACCGGTAGGCCCTGACTTCACTTAATTCGGTTATATTGGTACTCCCGTACTTGGTCTTGAGGTCGCTGAAAATTTGATGTTTTTTCTCGACCAATCCCTCCACGGTTTGTTCCACGGTGATTCCACTGACGATGGCGTAACCAGCAATGAAACCCGGATATTTTTCTCTCACCTTTGGATCAAGCCTCATTTTTTCGGATCCCCAATTAAACATGAGTTAGGGTTATTTTAGCTTTAGCCTACTTTTCATGGGACAAACGATGATACCGCTTCTCAGATCATTTTACGAAAGAGATACAGCCGAGGTGGCCCAGAGGCTGCTAGGTAAGATATTAATTCATCGTTCTCCTGAAGGAGTCACCAGTGGTAGAATAGTTGAGACGGAGGCATATTATGGCAAGAACGATCCAGCCTCCCGCGCTTCACGTAAACGGACGAAACTGAACTGGCTCATGTGGGAGAGGGGTGGTTTGACCTTCGTTTATATGGTTCATAACCACTGGCTGTTTAACGTCACGACGGAACGTGAACGGGTTCCCGGAGCCGTATTGATCCGTGCGCTGGAACCGCTTGATGGGATAGAACTAATGAAGCGAAGGAGAAAAACGGATGACGAGCTGAACTTGGCATCGGGGCCCGGAAAGCTGACGCAGGCAATGGGAATAACTCGCGAGCACCACGGACTGGATTTGACAGACCCCGAGAGTGTGATAGTGATAACAAATGGTGAAAATAAGCCTATTGAGATTGCCTCTTCTCATCGGATTGGGGTAACCAAGGATCTAAAACGGAAGCTTCGGTTTTATGTACGTGGGAATCTCTATGTTTCAAGATAGGCTTTGGGGTCTGGATGGATAAACAGGCCATTCGTGAACGAGTTTGGCGGAATATGGAAACAAAAGGGGTTGTTCTCTTCCCGAGGCCTGCTCGGGGGCGGATTCCGAATTTTGTGGGCAGCCGAGAGGCAGCCGCGCGTCTTCGTTCGCTACCGGCGTACGCATCTGCTAAAACGGTATTTGTGAACCCAGATGCTGCCCAGCTGGCCGTGCGGGAGCTTGTATTGCGCGATGGTAAATATTTGATTATGGCGACCCCGAGACTGCGGGAAGGCTTCATCGTGCTCGATCCGACGAAGATAGAAAATATTCGAGAGGTAGCTAGTATCAAGGGTGCGTTCAGGCATGGGCAGCGAGCCGACATCAGTAAATTAAAAGTTGATCTGATGGTAGAAGGTTCTGTTGCAGTTGATCTTAGAGGGGGAAGAGTAGGTAAGGGCTCAGGATGGGGGGACATCGAGCACGCCATTTTAAGGGAATTGGGGGCGGTGGATCAAAGGGTACCGATAGCGACAACTGTTCACGATCTTCAAGTATTGGATTTGATAATTCCCATGACCCACCACGATGTTCCTGTAGATTTTATTGCGACTCCTACACGGATTATCGATACAAAAACGCGTTACATACGTCCCCAAGGTATTATTTGGGAAGAATTGGATGAGTCAAAAATTAAAGATGTTCAGCTCCTTCGAGAGATGAGAGGGTCACGTCATCAAACTTATTGATTTTCCAAATATCGGAATTTGCCAAACCTCCCTTCTTCTCTAGGCCTTGCTTACAATTCCTTTTTGAGCAAGTTCTTTCGGATACTCTCGAACGGTTGATATATGGAGTCCTACTTTCTCAGAGATAAAACGTGTCTCATCGAGTCTGCTGTCCAGTGCTTCAAAAATTCGCTTAATTGAGCGTTCCCTCCTTTGCCTGTAGCTAACTTTAGTTATCCTATCTATCTGAGCGTCAAGGTCTTTTGATATTAGCGCGGACTTGAACGCCATAGAAAAGAATTTCCTGCTTTACCACACTTCTCTACAAACCCTGCTGCTTCAAGTGCCTTCAAGTGTCTATTAATTCTATAGCTACTCACACATAGCTCAAGCATCAGCTTTCTGCTAGTTGTAGGACAAACTTTCAGCTTATCGAGTATCATCTTTTTTGTTGTACTAACCTCTTCTTCACCGAGATGACATGCCAAAAAGAGGGTATTCTGGCCTTTTCGATCTTCCCATCTCGCCCCATGATCCTGCATGTCCACGCATCGAAGACGGCCGCTAAATGGCTCCTGATTTTGGGACGGTTACGGGCTTGGATTTATTGATTCATCTCCCGGGTTTGAAACAAAACCTAAATGTCTGCCCCGATATTTCCGAATTTTAGAACATGCGTGACCTAAGCTCAATGCAATGTCTCTAACATCGCTCACTAGATTTTTATTTGCTAGATAAATTTCTGCGCTGGTGCCATCTATTGTGCCTTCATCTATTATCGCTGCCGCCAAGATTGCCATTTTAGAATCTCGTGAACCGTTGAGGATGGCATCTGGAATTCTAGCGGAGTGAGTATCAAAAGACTTGCAGTCGTATTCTTTCCTAAATAATCTGGCTAAAAATCGAGGAATGTAAAAACTGTTTGGATCCTTGCTCCTTCTTTTTGTTTCACCGATCAAAAATCCGACTTTTTCCTTCAAGCTTTCGTCGAGATGGGGTCTACTTGGCGATAAGTACCCTTATCTCCCGCGCTCACCGAACCGTCGAAAATGTGATGTGCGAAAATAGCAGCGAAAACCGGGGTTCTGTTTATGGGGAGTTTAGGTTTGGTAACTTCTCCGCTATTCCCACACTTATAAGCTATGATGTGAGCCTCGAGTTCACTTTTAGCAACACCTGTTCGCGTGGCTATGTAAAGCAGGAGCCCAAGACGAATATATCCTCCTCTTTTGAGGTTTTTGAAAAATGTATTGCCATTTACATATCGAAGAGAGCCCCACATGCTTCACGATAAAACTTCAAAATGTTTGTGTAGTTTTCTAGTGTTTCTTGGGCCTTGTTGAAAACACGTGTCCTAAAATTGTCATCAATTTTTCACGATGAAGTTCTCCCATCCGGGAATATCCCAAATGTGAATTTCTTTTTCGCTCACATCTGACCCCAAGTATGTTCACCAAACACGTTCAAGCGAATTTGGGGGGGTCGCCGAAAGTAGTTTTTGCAGCTCTCCTAGTTTCATGGCTCAAATCACTCTTTTTGAAAAGAGCAAAGCTTAATTTTATTAACAAATTGTTTTTTTAGATGACAAATTGAAAATATCCTTTTAGTTTTTCTTTAACCGAACTATTCGCTTCGATTTGAACTTTTTTCTTGTCTTAAAATCGAAATGTCCAGCGCTTCAGGGGTTCGAATCCCTTTCCCCGCACCTATGTGAAATTTAAGGATTTCGGTGGCGAGTTCCGCGCCCTTTTAAGGGCATGCGTCAGATTTAAGTTGGCTGGATTTGGGGTCACGGGGCGAAAAAAGCAGGGGTGATGGGCGATGAACCCCAAATCAAACCCCAAATGTCCGGCATTTGGAGCCCGCTCCTAGAAAAATGGAACCAGCCGCAAGGGCAGACCACGTTACAAGCGCCCGTCTTGCGGCAAGAAATTCGACGGACGGACGGGGACGCTTACCACGGACTACACAAGCCAGAGCAGTGCGTCCTGACGGCCACCGTGCTCTACGTCGACTACCCGCTGTCGAGTTATGATGTAGAGGAGATCCTCGGGCAGTTCGGCGTTGAGGCCTCGGCCCGCCAGCTCGAGCGGTGGCCGGCGCGGTTCGGACCGACGGTAAAGCGCATCCTGGGGAAGTACAGGGTGCGATTCTCCAGGGTGTGGCACGTCGACGAGAAGTTCACGCCCCACAAGCGAAGTGCAAGCGCGGGCAGAGGAAGTGGGCGTACCAGATAACCGTGCTCGATCCAGGGGGCAGCATCGTTGCCAGCTGCCTCCTCTCCGATCGGACCGCGGGGCCGATCAACAAGGGGCTGAGGCAGGCAAAGGAGGCGGCCGGGTTTTCGCCCGATACGGTCATGACTGACGGATTCAATGCCTATGATCGGGGGTGAATGTGCTGGGCAGGCGGACAAGGCACGTCCGCGCCCATTTTGAGAGAAAAGCTGATCCATTACGGTGAAGGCGTTGTCTTGCTCAGCAACAACCGCATCGAGCGCTATCACCCGGAGATAGCAAAGATCCGCTCCATGCGGGGCGTGAAGAACCCAGAGCGAGAGGATCAATTTTTCCAGGTGTACAACTTCATGCACAATTTCTTCAGAAAAGGCAGGCTGAAGCGGATTTTAGGCTGGCCCGGCCTGAAGCTGAGCTGGGAAGACCGGCGAGGATGTTTTATCTGGCAAGGGATCTCTGAAACAGCATCCAGCCACCGAGCGCGGGTTGGGAAATAAAAGAGACCTCCTGGTATCCGATTTTTACCCTTAACTGGTCGCAGAACCTAAAGGAGGAGAGATAAAAAGAAAAGCGGAAGGTGGAGCTAGCGGAGAATTCACGTAGATGAACAGCATCTTTTTAAATATTGCGAAAAGCATATAAAACCCCAGAAAGAACTATATTTAAATTTTTTGGAGGAGATGGTTTGAGCATCAGGGGAAAAGCCCTACATGTGGGTTCCCGGGGGCTTGTGGCCAAAACAGCTCGAGCCCCAAAATTAGGTCAGCCGGTCTTAGATTCAAGGAAGAAGCGTATAGGTAACGTTTCCGACGTTTTTGGACCAGTAAAATCCCCGTATATTGTGATAAAGCCAGCTTCAGGTATTTCAAAAACACAGCTCGAGGGGCTCGCCAATTCCGACATATATATGGGGGAGGAACATGGAAAGGGTCGCAAGACAAAAAACATGCCCAGAATGCGGAAGCACTAAGCTCGTGCGCGACTATGAACGCGCTGAGCTGGTATGCGCCGAGTGCGGTTTCGTCATCCACGATAAGATAATGGACATGGGGCCTGAATGGCGTGCCTTCGATCAAGAGCAGCGTGACCGCAGGGGAAGGGTTGGAGCGCCCATGACGCTAAGCGTTGACTATTCCGAACCGATTATTGTGGAAAAAAATGGAGATATAGAAGTTCTCCCAATAGGGAAGTTTGTTGATACGCTCATCCGAACGTCTTCAGAAGTCAAAAAGGAGGGAATAGTCGAGTGGGCAAACGTGGAAAAGCTTGGATATCGCGTCGTCGCGTTTGATAAAAACTATAAGATAGACTTCAGACCCATGACCCATGTTTACAGGCATGAACTTTACGAGAATATTTACCAAGTTGAATTGGAGGGCGAGAGAAAAATTCTAGTTACTGGTGCACACAGCCTCTACACAGTGAATGAAGACTTTGAAGTGGTGCACGTAAAGGTTGAGGAGTTGAAGCAGGGAGATTTCATCGTTGCGCCAAAGTGGATTCCAACGATAGAAAAGCAAGTGAGGGAAATAAATCTCATAGAAGAATTTTTAAAGTTGCCTTCACAAGAAATTGAAGATCTATACCTCCGCCACGTGAACAAAGAGGTATTTGACGAACTGAAAGGAAACGGTGTTCCAGCGAATTTGCTGAAAAGTTGGAGATCATACCGCATTCTTCCACTCTCTCTCGCTGATAAATTTGATGGAAATATTGGCTCAAATATAACAATATCAGTTCACGGCGGGAAAAGCGAGATTCCCAGCAAGATAGAAGTAGATGAGAGATTGTGTAAATTGCTTGGATATTACGTTAGTGAAGGTTGGGTGAGTCCAGATAAAAGTGCTGTGGGCTTCTCCTTTGGGGCCCACGAGGAAAACTATGTAAAAGAAGTGCAAGAACTTCTTCGCTCACTTTTTAGGCTTGAACCAACCACACGTTTTGCCAACCAGATCCACTCCTCCCTCCAAGTGTGCGTGTTTAACAAAGCTCTAGTGAAATTTTTAACACACGTCTTAAAAGCTGGTAAAAACTCAAGAGAGAAAAGAGTTCCGCCTATTCTCTTTTCACTTCCAGCTGAATTGAAGGTCGCATTTTTGCAAGCTTACGTTTGTGGTGACGGTTGTATGTACACGAAGGACGAGAAAAAGCCATACTGGAGGCCAGTAACTCAACTGTCAACCATATCGACTAATAAAGCGTTAAGCATCGATGTCTTGACACTATACTCTCAACTGGGGATATACGCAGGTTACCACGAACAAGAAATCCCGGGACATGAAATTCGACCGACTGGCCAGTTTGTTAATGAATACTCCAGCACCGGGACCCGTCTTACAAACCCTGATAGCATAGCTGCTCTAGGGTTTTTCCGTGAATTACCTCGGCGGAAGAGAAAAGGCGCGATTGAAAATTTCATACCAGCCCCGATTAAATACAGAAAAATCTGGAAGTGTAGAAAAAGAATAAGAATTAACAGAGAACTGGCGATCAAAATAGCGAAGAAATTTAACGACCAAAAATTACTGAAACTGGCAAACGCGCCCTTTGTTTTCCTCCGTGTGAAAGAGGTGAAAAAAGTAGCACCGACATCTGAGTATGCGTATGACATATCCGTTCCAGGTTGTGAGAATTTTTTAATCGCTGGAAAGTGTTTCGCTTCAAATACAATCCACGACAAAGGCTTATCCACGATGATTGACTGGCGTGACCGTGACTCACACGGAAAGGACCTGACCCCGAAGCGCAGAGCTCAGATCTACAGGCTCAGGAAATGGCAGCGAAGGATCAGGGTGTCCGACGCGACCGAACGAAATCTGGCATTCGCGCTATCCGAGATCGATCGGATGGCATCGCATCTGGCCCTCCCACGAAACGTCAGGGAGGCCGCCTCGCTGATATACCGAAAGGCCGTAGAGGAGCGGTTGATTCGAGGGAGGTCCATAGAAGGGGTGGCGGCGGCGGCGCTGTATGCTGCCTGCAGAGAATGCAAAGTCCCGAGGACGCTTGATGAAATCGCCGACGTCTCACGAGTGGGCAAAAAGGAGATAGGACGAAGTTACAGGTTCATCGCGAGAGAGCTGTTAATTCATCTCCGCCCAACGAGCCCCGTGGATTACATCCCGCGTTTCGGCTCGGAACTCGGTCTCAGCGGTGAGGTACAGTCCAAAGCCATCGAGCTGTTAAAGGAGGCGACGAAGAAGGGACTGACATCTGGACGGGGGCCGACCGGGGTCGCGGCCGCGGCCATCTATATCGCCAGCGTCCTCTGCGGGGAGCGGCGGACTCAACGGGATGTGGCGGATGTTGCGAGGGTGACGGAAGTTACCGTGAGAAACAGGTATAAGGAGTTATGTGAGAAGCTTGGACTGGACGTTGAATTGTAAAATTGTTTTTTTATAAATAACCTCTGCACAAAGACCCGATGGGCTATGGCTTACAGAAAGAAAAACATTTACATTGATTTAAGCACATTGGGACAAATGAAAACATCTGCAGATAGAAAAGTAATCCTAGAAATTAGAGAAAGAAAAATTGAGGCATATACTCAATCACTTGAGCCCCATCACGGTAGCAATTCTAAGCGCATAGCACTTAATCGGAGAATAAAACTCGATGAATTATTTTTTGAAGGACTCGGTTTATGGGTTGGTGAAGGCGCGAAAGATAAAGGCCTATATTTTGGAAATTCTAGCCCAGAACTCCTTTTACATTTCTTGAAGTTTGTAGAAGAAAAACTTGGAATTAACAGACAAAATTTTAAAGTTACTTTGAATGTCTCCCCTACAAGAGATGCTGAAGCAACAAAGAATAAATGGTCAAAAATATTACAAATTCCACCTAAAAATTTCACCCGGATATGCATGGATCCGAGAATTTCACGGGAATACGCACAAATCTACTTTAACGGCATAGTTCTGGTTGAAGTGATGAAAACTTTACAAAAGAAGTTGAAACCAGAGATTTCATCTATCAAAGAGTTTGCCATCCCTTTTCTGAGGGGAATGTTCGCAGCTGAAGGACAAGTAGCGTTTAGGAAAAATGGTGCTTTCCACATTACCTTCTCTTCGGCGAACCTTGAGTTGGTCTCATTCCTTAAGAAATCCCTTCACTCAATCGATATAGCTTCTGGAAAATACATGCCTCAAAACAGAAAATTTCCCATCTACGGCTACAGAAACCTCAGGCGGTTCAAAGAGTTCGGCATCCACATCCTTCATCCAGAAAAACGTATCAAGTTTGAGCAAGGGTTCTCAGCGTATAAACGAATAAATGTCCTTCACGGCGAGGAGGCCCGGGCACTCATCCTGCAGCGGCTCGCCTCCGGCCCGAAGACCTACGACGACCTCGCGGCTGCCCTAGGCAAGGCCCGCACGACGATACAGGCGCATCACATCCCGATCCTGGAAAAGCGAGGCCTGGTGAAACGTGTCGGAAAACGGGGGCAAGCGTGGATGTGGGTGCTTGCGGAACCAAAACACCTAGCGCCGCTCTAACGAAAATTCCACGACACCCGTCAGAACCCAACTCTTTTATATCACCTCCAACAGAGTCCCTCGATTACCATGCAGATAGAACATTCAAAAAACAACGGCGCGCACCGATACGAGTGCTGGGATGACTATGGGTGCTCGATCGTAGGGAGCGCGGTGGTCATTGAACAAGAAGACCACGTATACCTGAAGGACATAAATGTCAGTTCATATTACAGAGGGCGAGGTATCGGAACCAGGCTTCTAAATCGAGTCATAGTTGATTTCAAAAAGAAGCCAATAATGGCAGACGTGTTTGAGGCCCGTCTTCCTTGGTACAGGCGACATGGATTTGAACCCATAGGAAGGACGGACAACTTGATCAAAATCATCAGGCCATCTTGAATTTTAAAGGTAACAACTTTCTTAAACAGGCTTTTCCGAGATTTCTCGGGGTCGTGGGG
>CAZMCI010000011.1:0-9378 GCA_964564905.1 Hadarchaeota archaeon (SeqCode)
TTTCTCTGTGGACGAACTCGAAACCTTTGCAACGTTTGACGGTGTGATCACTCACAATACCTTACGGACTTTTCACTATGCAGGGGTAGCGGAGCTGAACGTAACTCTCGGTCTGCCAAGGATCATAGAGATAATAGACGCTAGGAAGACACCTTCCGCTCCGCTGATGAGGATATATCTGAAGGAAAAGTTCGCCAAGAGTAAGGAAAAAGCCCGGGAATTCGCTCAAAAGATAGAACTGACGACCGTGGAGGATGTATCGCTGCAGACAGAGGTGGACCTTATCAACACAGTATTTATCGTCACTCTGAATCGTTCGGCGATGCAGCGGAGAGGGCTGACGCCGACAAAGGTGGCTTCCACGATAAAGGACGCGCTCAAGATCGATGTTCATGTTGATGGATACAAATTACGCATGAAACCCACAACGATGTCGCTTTCGGAACTCAGGAAACTTGCCTCTAGGGTCAGAAATCTGACGTTACGCGGTTTAAAGGGGATCACCAGGGTGCTGGTCAAGATGGAGGGCAACGAGTATGTGGTTTACACGGAAGGATCCAATCTGGTCGAGGTCATAACGATGCCGGAGGTGGATCCTACGAGGACCGTGACAAATAACATACACGAGATCGAAGAGGTCCTCGGAATAGAGGCGGCACGCAACGCCATAATCAACGAAGCGGTAAAAACGCTGGAGGAGCAGGGGCTGGAGGTGGATCTGAGACATATAATGCTCGTCGCCGACATGATGACAGCATCCGGAGAGGTGATGCAGGTCGGAAGGCACGGTGTCAGCGGAGAAAAGGCCAGCGTGCTTGCTCGAGCCTCCTTTGAGATCACCACGAAACATCTTTTGGATGCCTGCATACACGGCGAAAGGGACAGGCTTGATGGCATAATTGAAAACGTTATCGCTGGACAACCCATTCCGCTTGGAACGGGTTCAGTGGAGCTAGTGATGGGGAGGGAAGAGAAAAGTGGAGCTAAGTAGGGAGATCAGACAAGCTGTCGCCGCCGGAAATGTCATCATAGGAGCGAATAAATCGTTAAAGATCCTGAAACGTGGGGGGGCCAAGCTCGTCGTCGTGGCCTCCAACTGCAGTTCCGAGATTTTAGCGGATGTGAAACGATACGCGGAGATGGGAAATGTTCCAGTCCATGTCTTCGATGGAGACAGCGAGGACTTGGGGTTGGCATGCGGCAAACCATTTTTGGTGAGCGTGCTGACCATCCTTGGAGGAGAAAATCCGAGCCTCAGCACCGGGGTGGAGCGGGGATGACGATCAAACTTACCTCAGAGGAAATGCGCTACATCGCGCTTTTTGAGGGGATAACGGGGGCCCGCGTGCACGACTGCGTGATTGAAGACGGCGGAAAGGGGGTTATATTTGTGGTAAAAAAAGGGGACATCGGTCTTGCTATAGGAAGAGGTGGAAGCAAAATCCGGAGGGCAAAGCGAGTGATCGGAAAAAGCATAAGCGTGGTTGAATACTTTGATGAGCTTGCGGATTTTCTGAAAAATATTCTTTCCCCGGTGAAGATCAAAAACGTGAATCTAGCGGAAAAGGATGGTAAAAAAATAGCAGTGGTGACGATAGACAAGACGGAAGGTGGCAGAGTGAGTGGAAAGAGGATTAGGAATGCAAAGAAAATTGCCAGTAGGCATTACGATGTTCATGACATCACCCTTGTATGAGTTTTAAAGCAAAGACTCCTTATTGTTTTGAGGTGATTGGGTGGGGAAAATTCCCAGAGGAGAGTTTGCAGCTCGGAAGATGCGTTCAAAGCGGCAGAGCTTCAGGTGGAAGAGCGCTCAGTACAAGCGTCGTGTGTTGAGACTGGATGAGAAAGCTGATCCTCTTGAGGGTTCGCCCCAGGCCAGGGGCATCGTCCTCGAAAAGGTGGGTGTCGAGGCCAAACAGCCCAACTCTGCAATTAGAAAGTGTTGCAGGGTTCAACTCATCAAAAACGGACGTCAGGTCACGGCATTTGCCCCCGGGGATGGCGCGATAGGTTTCATAGACGAGCACGATGAGGTAGTGATCGAAGGGATTGGCGGTGCCAAAGGGGGGGCATATGGAGACATTCCAGGTGTGAGATATAAGATAATCAAGGTCAACGGGGTCTCACTGAAGGAACTTGTGAAAGGACGGAAGGAAAAACCGACGCGGTGAGCGCTTGACGTTTAAATATTTTGATAAATGGTCGGCTGAGGGGATTGAAATAAGGGATCCAGGCCTCAAACAATATATTCGCTTGGACCCCCCTCTCGTCCTGCATGGAGGAGGCAGGCACGCAAGCAAACAGTTTCGAAAAGCCGATGTTCCCATCGTAGAGCGTTTGATAAACAAACTAATGCGGTCTGGGCCTGGCACAGGAAAGCTTCGTGGTAGGGTGATACGGGGGGCTGGTGCTTGTGGGAAAAAACATAAAGCGTACGGGATTGTCCGGAGATCATTTGAGCTCATAGCAGAGCGGACGAAGAAAAACCCTCTTCAGGTGCTCGTGGATGCCATTCAAAACTCTGCCCCGCGGGAGGAGACAACACGAATAAGTTATGGGGGGATCACCTACTATGTGGCAGTTGATTCAGCGCCCCAGCGGAGGCTCGACATAGCGCTCCAGAATCTGGCTGGCGGCGCCTTTTCCTCCTCGTTCTCCAATAAAAAACCGATACATGAATGTTTGGCAGAGGAACTGATCCTTGCGGCCAACAACGACGTGAAGAGCTATGCCGTGGCACGCAAAAGTGAGATAGAACGTATAGCAAAGGGAGCCAGATAATTTTTCCGGGGGGGACCCGAAGGCTTTTTAAATGGAAATGCAAAATGAAAATAGCAAGATGTGAGGGTGTGAAAAATGGCAAAGCCGCACTTGAACCTGATAACCATCGGCCATGTTGACCACGGTAAGTCCACGTTGGTCGGCAGGACGTTCTATGAAAAGGGGCTCGTGAAGGAAGAGGAAATCAGAAAGTTCGAGGCAATGGGTGACAAGGGCAAGACGTTCAAATTCGCTTGGATCATGGATGGACTCAAGGAGGAGCGGGAGAGAGGGTTGACGATAGACCTAGCTCACAAGAAGTTCGAGACCGACAAGTATTACTTTACGATAATAGACGCTCCCGGGCACCGTGACTTTGTGAAGAACATGATCACCGGGGCGAGCCAGGCGGATGCCGCGATCTTGGTGGTGGCTGCCGACGACGGGATCATGCCCCAGACGCGTGAGCACGCGGCTCTGGCGTTCACCCTCGGCGTGGGGCAGCTGGTCGTGGCGATAAACAAGATGGATCTGGTCGATTACAAGAAAGAAATTTTTGAAAAATTAAAGTCGGAGATCATTGACATGCTAAAGGCGGTCGGGTACAAGAACCCGGAGAAATTCATATTCGTCCCGATATCCGCGTTTCACGGGGAGAACGTCACCAAGCCCAGTGAAAAGATGAAGTGGTACACGGGTCCGGTCCTCTATGCCGCTCTGGATAGTTTCTCCGTGCCGCCAAAGCCCGTGGACAAACCACTTCGTCTGCCGGTTCAGGACGTGTATTCAATCACCGGTGTAGGTACGGTGCCCGTTGGTAGGGTCGAAACGGGAGTGCTCAAGGTCGGAGACACGCTCGTATTCGAGCCCGCAGGGGTAACCGGGGATGTAAAGTCCATTGAGATGCACCACGAGTCCATCCAGCAGGCCGAACCTGGGGATAACATAGGGTTCAACGTACGTGGTGTGGATAAGAACGCGATAAGACGCGGCGATGTTGCGGGTCATTCAAAGTCGCCACCGACGGTCGTAAAGGAGTTTACGGCACGTATCGCGGTGCTACAGCATCCGACCGCGATAGCACCAGGTTACACCCCTGTCTTCCACGCGCACACAGCTCAGGTCGCTTGCACGATTTCGGAAATAACTCAAAAGCTGGATCCAAAGTCCGGAGAAGTATTGCAGGAGAAACCTGAATTCATAAAGAAGGGAGATATGGCGACGGTCAAGGTTATTCCAACCAAACCCATGGTGCTTGAAAAGGCCACCGAGATCCCGCAGCTAAGTCGATTTGCCGTGAGGGATATGGGTATGACCGTGGCTGCGGGAGTGTGTGTGGACAGAGTACCCGCGAAATAGCCAAGTCTTTTTATGTGGTTTTTCCCGAATAGAGTGAGGGATTAGCTTTGCAAAAGGCACGTATAAGGCTTTCCAGTCCGGACCCCAAGAAACTTGACGAGGTCTGCAGGCATATTCTTGGAATAGCGGAACGCGTTGGTATAAAGATCTCTGGTCCGGTCCCCCTTCCGACGAAGAGGATCAAGATCCCGACGCGAAAATCCCCGGATGGTGAAGGCACCGCTACTTGGGATCGGTGGGAGCTTCGGGTACACAAGCGTCTCATCGACATGCAGGCAGACGAACGCGCCCTCCGTCAGCTCATGCGCGTACAGGTTCCGGAAGAGGTAGCTATAGAAATCGAGCTCAAAAGTTAAGATTCCAAGATCCGTTTCAGGGCTTGGAGCATTTCGTCTATATCTTCCAGGGTTATGTACCCCATATTGCCTATTCTGAAGGTTCTCTCCTTCAATTCTCCGTATCCCTTTGCCAGCTCAAATCCGAGCGAGCGCATTTTTTCATAGATCTGCAACCCGTTTATTTTCTTTGGCGCATTTACGCATGCTATGGTGGGGCTTTCAGCTCCCGGGTCGGGGAATAAGGAGAGACCCAGCTCTTCGATCCCATTCTTAATTCTTTCCATTCGCTTGGAGTAAAACTCGAACCTTCTTTTTTTTCCGCCCTCTTTTTCTATTATCTCGAGTTCCTTTCTCAGGGCAGCGATCTGCGGGATCACCGGGGTCATATGGGTGCTGCTCTGCTCCTTCTGATATTTTTCATAAAGCTTAAAGTCGAAGTACCATCCCTTGTTTTTCATTTTTTCCGATATCTCGAGCGCTCTGTCGCTTACGCTCACCACCGCGAGCCCTGGAGGTATTCCAAAGCATTTCTGGGAGCTGGCAAAGCAGATGTCTATGCCCCAGTCGTCCACTTTCAGCTCGACTCCACCCATTGCGCTTACAGCGTCCACGAAAAGAAGTTTTCCATGCTCATTGACAATTTTTGCCAGCTCCCGCAGTGGATTTATCAGTCCTATGCTGGTCTCGTTGTACGTTATGGTTACGGCTTCCACATCTGGGGTTGAGGAAAGCTTTTCGTCGAGTATTTCCGGGGTAATCGGGCTTCCGAGCCTTGGTTCCAGTTCCTCCACCGTCCTGCCGTTGGCCCTGCCGATCTTGGTGTACCGCCTTCCAAAGCTTCCGTTGATGCAGCAGAGCATCTTTTTCTCCACGCAGTTTCTTACGGAGGCCTCCATCACACCTGAGCTCGTGCTGGGGAACAGAAATACTTGGTTTTCAGTTTCCAGGAACTGCTGTAACCTTTTGACAGTTTGTTCGTGCAGTTCCCGATACTCCTTGCTCCTGTGGCTGAACATCTGTCGGCTCATTTCCCTGAGAACCTCCGGCCCGCACGCCACAGGCCCAGCGGTGAAAAGTCTCATGATTGCTCCCAGAATAGTCTACTATAAGCCTAAATATCGTTTTGCGTCCTCTGCTTCACAAAAAATAAAAAAACGGGGCTGCTATTGGAGCCCCTCTATCTCCGATAGATCTATGTTTTCCCAGCTTTCCAGAAAATCCAGAAAGCTTTCTAGTTCGTCCAGCTGATCCTCGTAGGCGCTGAGTTCATCTTGTGGTGTTTGTTGTTCTCCTAGTTGGAGAAGGAAGATACCGGACACAGCCAGGCAAAGCACTACGAGGGCTGCGGCAACTCTTTTCATAGCTCATTCCCCCACCGACACTACAAACGCTCCTTCTTCGGTCCACTCTCCTTCGGTGCACTCCTCTGTGTAGACCCTGTAGCTTCCCACTCCGGACAGCGTGGCGGTCCATTCTCCGGCAACCATCAGATCTATTCCGCTCCCCTGGATCTCCACCGTGATGTCCGTGCCAACGACGATCGCGCTGCCAAACCCTTCGTACTGCACCCGGTTGTCCGGAAGAGTTGTTTTGGTTCCTTGCCCCACCGCTTTGACTACCGCATCGCTTGAGACTATCATCGTTCCGCCTATGATCGCTCTGACTTCCACAGTACCGGTCACGGAGATGTCCGCATGTCCGGTTCCGTGGGCTATCAAGGCACCGGTGCCGAGAAGCTCTATTTCATGGCCGCTCGATCTGATCTCAGCAACCATCTCCCTGAGTCTTGTGTATGCCATGCGTAGGTACCAGATGGAATCTTTGACAAGGGCGACACCTTCGCTGAATAGTTCATCCGGATTCTCCGATGCCTCCATTTGACTGAACTTATCTCTTGCCTGCTCTGATTTCTCTTGCGCCGAGGTTATCTTCGAGTTGTAGTCATCGAGCAATTCCCTGAGGTGCGTGGTGTCCGTACCTTGGTTCTCCAAGTTCTCTATCTTCGCTTCTATTGTACCAGCGATCGTTTCGGCCCTCGTGCTCACCAGCTCCAGAGCTGCGCTCACTACCTCTCCGAGGATGCGTTTTGCGTCTACTCGGATGTTCTCTCTCCATTGGGTTTGGATTTCTCTCCCCAGTGAGATAAGCTCGTCCACATCGTCCACAGCTTCGATTTCTGGCTGCTTCGCTTGGAGCCAGCTGATGTGGGCCTCAAGTTCCGACAGCATCTCGCTTTTCTCGTTTTCCGGCAGCGCCGCCGTTATCTCAACCCTCGCTTCGACGAATTCCAGACATCTTATCATTACGTTGTCCGCCTTGCTCAACAGCAGTTTTCCGAGGTTCAGCGCAGTTTCTAGGTCGTTTTCGGCAAGCGTGGCTTTCCATACCTTAAGTGCCACTCCGAAGTCGTATTTTACCTGCTGGTATGTGGCGATGGCGTTTTGGTACAACTGCTTTGCATTTTCGTATTTCTCTATCAGCTCTTGGTTCCTGTTCTGTAGTTTCGCACTGGCAAAACCCACTGTGCCCATCGTGCTCGTTAGAACCAGCGCCGTTACGAGCAATGCTCCAATTTTTGTGCTCATTTTATTTACCTCCTTTTTCGTTTTTCAAAACACAATTGCCGGAGAAAATCATTTAAACAAACTTTTTCACTCCACGGAAAATAAAGCTTGAAAAAGGCTCGAATTGCTTTATAAACCTTTATTGGGGTTCCAATCGCTTTACAAAATGTTTTTATTCACAATTTTTGAGTATTTTCCATGCGAGTACCCTTGCTTGTGTTCTCATCAGCACTGGCCGCCGTGGTACTCATTTTCTTCTCCTCCCAGACCGCGATAGGACTGGAAAACATGGCGAGGGTTCATGGAGGGGTTTACGACTGGTACACGTTGGAGCTGCTCCCGAATGCGATCGTGGAGGTCAACACCACACCCGTGCAGAAAATTGTGGCGACCGATGGCACATATTCCTTCGATTTACCCAGCGGTGATTACGTGATAAAGGCGGTGTACTATGAAGGACGGCTTCTATACGGGGAGGAGAACATAACAATAGTTTCTCCCGGTGACTTTGTCTTGGATATCGTGATGTTTCCGCCGGTGGACGAAAACGTTTTCGACAACGACATATTCGACGATTGGAATTTTCCGGAAGCTAAGGTTGATTACGGATGGATTTACTTGGTTGCTGCTTCGATGGGAGTGCTCATGGCGTTCGTGTTTCTTTTCAGGCGCAAGTCTCGCAAGGCAAAAACAAGAGAACCACCATCGAGCTTTAAGGTCGTTGAGCTCCCGAAGGATTTGAAAGAAGTGCTCGATGTCGTCATCCAGAATGGTGGGAGAATTACCCAAAAGGAGTTGCGAAAAAAGCTTCCGTACTCCGAGGCCAAGGTAAGTTTAATGGTTGCGGATTTGGAGGATCGGGGGTTGCTCCGTAAGATAAAGAAGGGTAGGGGAAACATCTTGGTTGTGACCAAGTAGGATTTATTTGGCTTTTTTCAGGTATTCTTCTATCATCTTTATGGCACACCACTTTCCGCACATAGTACACACGTTCGGATCTAGAGTGGGCGGACGCTTTTTTCTGAGTTTTTCTGCTTTTTCCGGATCTATTGCAAGTTTAAACTGTTTTGCCCAGTTCAGATCTTTCCGGGCCATGGCCATCCTGTTGTCCCGCTCCACCCCCACTCCTTTGGCAAGATCTCCCACGTGGGCAGCTATCTTCGTGGCGATTACCCCCTCTTTGACATCCTCCACCGAGGGCAGGCACAGGTGTTCCGCAGGGGTGAGGTAGCACAAGAAGTCAGCTCCAGCCCAGGAAGCGATGGCACCTCCTATGGCTCCGACCCAGTGATCGTATCCGGGAGCGATATCGGTCACTATTGGACCAAGCACATAAAATGGCGCCCCTCCACATATCGCCTTTTCTATGCGTACATTTGCCTTTATGTGGTCGATCGGGAGATGGCCGGGGCCCTCCACCATCACTTGGACCCCCCTCTCTCTCGCCCGTTCCACGAGTTTTCCCAGGGTGAGCAGTTCCTGAAATTGGACTACATCGGATGCGTCGGCCAGACATCCGGGTCGCATCCCATCTCCAAGGCTGAGGGTCAGATCAAATTCTCTGGCTATCTCTAAGAGATAATCAAATTCGGCATACAGTGGATTTTCGCGCTCGTTGTGAATTATCCATGCGGCATGCATTGCGCCCCCTCGGCTCACGACATCCAGTAATCTTTTGGCACGTTTTAAGGTCTCGACGGCTGCACGTGTCACGCCGCAGTGGACGGTCATGAAGTCCACACCATCCTCTGCCTGTTTCCTGATGGTGTTAAAGATCTCATCAGAGCTCATGTCCACCACACTACCATCCTTTGCAGCCTCGATTCCCGCCTGATACACCGGAACCGTCCCCACCGGAACGGTCACAGCCCGGAGAATACTGCGTCTCACCTTGTCGATGTCTCCACCTACACTGAGGTCCATTATCGTGTCCGCCCCATATCTGACGGCGATTTTTGCTTTTTCGACCTCCTCATTCAGCCTTACATAATCCGGAGATGTGCCAACATTTGCATTGACTTTTGTGGATAATCCTTCTCCTATCCCCACCACCGAGACGTTTTCCCTCTTGGCGTTTTTGGGTATGATCAGCCTCCCGGTTGCTACGCCCCTCTGGATAAACTTGGGGTCTCTGCTTTCTGCTTCCGCAACAGCTTTCATCTCTGGTGTTATTCTCCCGCGTTTGGCTTCCTCCATCTGCATAACGTGCCCCCATCACCTTAGGACCGCCATAGCTGAAAAAGTTTTCATTTTTAAGCTAAAAGATACAATGGAATACAGGAAAAACATGCCGATCCAGGTTATAAAGAAGAGTGGAAAGGCAGAACCTTTCCATCGGCAGAAGATAGTTGACT
>CAZMCI010000011.1:9388-28514 GCA_964564905.1 Hadarchaeota archaeon (SeqCode)
TAGTTGACTCGTGCACAAAAGCCGGGGCCCCACCGGATGTCGCTGCCAGCATCGCCGATGACATCCAAAAAACCGCACGCGACCAGATGCCGACGAGCGAGATCAGGATATTGGTTCTGGATCGTCTCGGCAGGATGAAGCCGGAGTGGAGAAAGAACTGGGAGCAATACGAAGCGACTAAAAAGAAAAAGTGATTCTCAAAAGACATCGCGCGCGAACCAAAGGTTAAAGTAGGGTTTAATCTTTCACATTTTGAAGTGAGGACATGGTAAACCGTGCCATATTTGTAGGACGCTTCCAACCCGTGCACAACGGCCATCTCGAGACTTTCAGACACATCCTGAATGAGTGTGAGGAGCTCGTCATAGGGATAGGAAGCTCCCAGGAGGGCCACACACTTGAAAATCCTTTTACCGCAGAAGAACGCGTGGCCATGCTTGAGAGCGCCTTAAAAGAAGCTAAAATCGACCGTTCACGCGTTCACATCGTTGAGATCCCAGATATTCACGACGATGCAAGGTGGGTTTCACACGTGGAATCATTGGCGCCGAAATTTTCTGTCGTTTATTCGGGCAATCCTTGGGTACAGCGGTTGTTCAAAGAGGCGGGTTACGAAGTTCGAATTCAACCCCAATTTAAACGAGAGGAGTTCCAGGGCATGGAAATTCGCGACCGGATACTCAAGGGTGAGAAGTGGGAGGATCTGGTCCCCAAAGCAGTACTGGAGGTCATGCGGGAAATCAAGGCGGTCGAACGGCTGAAAAACCTGTCAAAAACGGATTGTTAGCCTGATTAGCTCTCTTCACGTGGAACGTGGTGAGAGATGGTTGTCCGTACCCGGGTAAGTCCCCCCTCGTGAATTCTTTTGATTAGTTCGACAAGATATTCTAAGTCATTAACGGTTGGCATTTAAGCTCCCCGTATGTTCAGTTCAGTTATCGACCAAAAGTCAACTGGCGGTTGCTGGGCCGAGATCGGCAACTCGACACTGTTTATTTCACTCAAATCCGCCAAATCGTTCATTTTTATTAACCCCTCTGAGACGGTGTAAAGCACGTTGTCTATATAGAGAGACCTTTTGACCGGATACCCCCCGTGGGTTATTGTCCCTTTTAGGACAATGCCGTCATCCACGGAAATGTCAAAAACGTAAGCGTCTTGGTTCCAATATCTTCCGATCGGTATAACGAGGAGGTTCTTCGATTTGCTGAAGAGGAATGCCTTGTGATCGTCCAAGGCGTAGGAATGAGTTGACCATTCACCCGTTTCGTATTTTGATATCTCCTGCGGGTTTTCGGGGTCGCTCACATCGAAGAGGGCTATTTTCACTCCACGCTCCCTACCCACGCCGATTATATGGGTTTCATCATAGGGGTGAAGATAGTCCGAGTATCCAGGGATTTTCAGCTCTCCGAGAACTTTCGGGTCTTGGGGATTGCTCAGGTCTAACACGAACAGGGGATCAACCTGCCTGAATGTTACCAAGTAGGCCCTGCTTCCGAGAAATCTTGCAGAGTAAATCCGTTCACCCGGGGCAAGGTTCTCCAATCTGCCAACTATGTTGAGGTCTTCGTCTAAAATGTAAACGTGGTTGCGAGCTTCATTCGCCCCAGTGCCCCAAACTTGTCCCGTAGTAGTCGCTATCCTGAAATATCCGTGGTATTCATCCATGGAAAACTGGTTCAAAACACGTCCAGGAACATCTCCTTGGGATTTGTACACGATTTCACCGTCAACGATAGAAATTTTATGAATAGTTGTTTTCTCCATTTTCCAGTAACTTCTCCCGTTTGGTCGTTTACTTAATGAGTGTATCCCGTAATTTGTGTGAGTTATGTAAATGTTGTTCGAAGAAACGAAGAGGTTTTGAGCTGTGCTCATGAGGAATGTTTTACTTGTTATTTTCTCATCGTCGTTTTGCGTGTTCATGGCCATTATGGTCACAAATTGGTACGAATAATCATGGACATTTTCAAAGTAGTAAATTTCGTTTGCCTGAATTGTCCTGACCTTTCCATTACAGGAGATTTCAGGAAGGTCTATCCGGCCCATCCATCCAGGGAAGTCCACTTGTCCCACCCAGTCATAATATAACGGTGAATTGATTATCAGGTAAACATAGTCTCCGATCATCCTCGAGTTAAAGTAGTATCCATCGAAAGAAACCTCTCTTTTGAATACTGGGTTTTCTTTGTCCGAGATGTCGTAAACTTTGGCGAAATTAGGTCCCAGCACGACTAGTTTGTCTTCGTTTATGTATATTTCACGCGGGTTTTCGCTCTCCTGAATATCTGAGAGAACTTTGGCATCCTCAGGCGGATATGCGTCAATGATGAACACTGTATTCCCTGAGACAACGTAGAGATATTCCCCGTCGCATTTTACAATGTCCGCCTCATCGACTCCCTCAACTTGGATGTTCGTCGCTGAGAAATCTGTTGAGTCACCTGCGGTAATGCTGAAACCGTCATCGCCTATCGTGAATTGAAAATCCGACTCTGAACTGTCTGCTTTCAGACTCCATGCGGTGCTACTTGGTGTTGCCAGTATCGCACGACCAAAAGGCAAGTCATAATATCCATAACCGGCGTAATAAACTTGATTCGTCATCACAAAATTTTCAAGTTCCGCATAAGATGAAAATCTCTTTAAATCAGCCCATTCACCGCTGGGGATATCTCCACCAGCGGTTTCAAAGGTGAAAGCTGTGGTCGTAGAGGCTACGGCAACAACTGCTATTAAACTCACAGCCACAACCAACGATATAGTAACTCTTTTTCCTTCCATCAGGCACCACACCGATGTTGGCAAGATCCACGCGATCCAAATCCCAGCCGATTCAGCCCCTGATCCGGCGACGGCTAGGCTGATGCATATAGAAAACGTGAACACCAGGGGCATGATCCATTGTTTCATTTTTCACCAATTGAATTTATTGCCAAAAAGAGGTATTTAAATTAAGTTTCATTAAAGAAACATAATTTATTAAGTTTCAAAAATGATACTTATACAGGTAAAAGATATGCGCCGGTTATTTCTTGGTGCGATGTTGGCGTTAACGGTGTTTGGAACAGTTGCAGCCATGTCTTATGCCGTGCTCACCCATTTCTACGGTGAAAGATATCTCATCACTTCAACTCAAACCATAGTTATCGAGAATTGGGGTCAACAGGTTACTATAGATGACGTGCAATATGACGTGAATAAAGCAGAACTTGTTTCGGGCGCGGGCGATGCAGATTACTACCAACTAGATTTAACTTACAGAAGTTATACTGGTGGGAGTTCTCCACCAGTCCCTTCAGGATGGGATCACGAAAAGGGCGCTGCAGCTCCTTCGGCGGGATTGGGCCCCAGCACGATAAATGTGCCGACGGAAGCCTATGAACAGGCGCAGATGACCGGAGAACCCGTCACTGTTTCCAACACGACGACTACGGAAACAAGGCCGATCGATGCGCTACCGATTGCCGCAAGTATCGGCATAGCGGTGGGGATAGCTTCTGTTGCCATCTGGGCCGGATACAGACAGATGTGGGCTGGTGCCATGTCTACGCTGCTCGAGCACGGGCTTCAGGATATGACGGTCAGAGATGTGGAGATAGTGGGGCGCATAATGGAGCTGGGAGAGTTCACGATCCCGGAACTCATGAAGCTGACGAAGGCCTCGAAGATCACCGTTTGGCGCACGGTTCAGAAACTTGTTGAGAAGGGACTTGTTCAGCAGACGGAAAAGACGAAGCTCGCGGCGAACGGGATCGGTGGGAGAGGAAAACCAAGTAATGTTTACAAGTATGTAGGGGTCAAGCGATGAGTCAGAAAAACGTGTTTTCTAGTCTCTCCGTCCGACGCCCATTAGTTTTACTTATCATTCTCATGATCGGCCTCGCAACAACGGGTCTTGGTTATGTAATTTGGACCACCCATGGAGCAATGAATGGTAATGGGTCGGGCACAGAGGTAAACATCGTCAGTTCGGGACTAGAACGCGAAACCGCCCCCGATGTATCTTCTGAAGAGTTAGCAGCCCTAATAAAGAGTAACAACGGGTTTGCCCTTGACCTATACCAAGAGATCCGCGACGAAGATGGCAATCTGTTCTATTCGCCTTACAGCATCTCATTGGCGCTGTCCATGACGTACGCAGGGGCCCGCGCCGAAACAGAACAACAGATGGCTGAAACGCTTCACTTCACGCTATCCCAAGAACGACTGCATCCAACATTTAATGCTCTGGATCTGGCTCTCACCGGTTATGGCCATGAGAATGAAGAAAACTTTACGCTGAATATCACAAATGCGTTATGGGGACAAAACGGCATCAACTTCAAAAAAGAGTTCCTTGATGTTCTGGCCGTGAATTATGGAGCTGGCATGCGACTCTTGGACTTCCAAACGAATCCTGAAGCGGCCCGCATCAAGATAAACGATTGGGTGAGCGAGCAGACGGAGAACAAGATAAAGGATCTGATTCCGGAGGGAGCCATTGACATGTGGACCGTGCTCGTGCTGACCAACGCAATATACTTCAAGGCAGCTTGGATGTATGCATTTCCGGAATGGGGCACCCAGGACGGCACGTTTACGCTTCTTGACGGTACTCAGATCACGGTGCCGATGATGTCTTGGCCCCAAGCAGTATCCATCCGCTACGGTGAGGGAGATGACTACCAAGCCGTTGAGCTGCCTTACGAGGGCACAAGTATGTCGATGCTCATCCTCATGCCTGTGCGGGACCGGTTTGAGGAATTCGAAAGCATGCTGAGTGCCGAGCGCGTAAACGAAATAGTGGAGAACCTCGGAAGCCGGTATGTGCTCGTGACGATGCCGAAGTTCGAGTTTGAGGCATCTCTGGATCTTAAGAGCACGCTTGCCGAAATGGGAATGCCGGTGGCCTTTACTTATCAAGCGGACTTTTCAGGAATAACTACCGATTGCTCGCTTTGGATCGATGAAGTCCTGCACAAGGCTTTCGTTTCTGTGGACGAGAAGGGAACGGAAGCCGCAGCCGCAACCGCGGTGATTATGACGTCTGGAATTTCACCCTCACCCGTCGAAATTTCAATCGATCATCCCTTCATCTTTTTGATACGAGACGACGACACCGGTACGATTCTCTTTCTAGGACGCGTGCTCGATCCAACAGCATAAGGAACTCGAATTCAAAAATGGAACATGTATCTTGTGAGATCAACTTTTTTATTTTTGACCTCAACGCCCTCCGCGGCCAGCAGTTTCGCCTTCTGCAAAATACCCAATTTGTAGCCTCCAATCTCGCCGTCCGACCGTACAACGCGATGGCATGGTATTTTTACAAGATGGGGATTTCTGGCGAGAGCGTTCGCAACCGCCCTATAACCACGCGGTCTGCCTAAAGCCCGGGCAAGTTCCTTGTATGTCGTGACCTTGCCTCGGGGTATTGTCGTGACGAGCCTCAGGACCCGGGATTGGAACTCCGTCATGGAACCGAACGATACTCTTTTTCAATTCTTATAATCTTGGAAGCCAAACCTCTGGTGATGATAGAGGTCGACGGTTCGATTGGCGAAGGTGGCGGTGCGGTATTACGGACGGCGTTGGCGCTAGGCGTGGTCAGCCAGCGTCCCATCCATATCTATAACATCCGTGCGAAACGGACGAGGCCAGGCTTACAACCACAACATCTGCGAGGAGTTGAAGGACTTGCAAAACTCACGAACGCCAGAATTGAAGGAGCACAGCTAAACTCAACCGAGCTGACCTTTGAGCCCGGGAGAATAGATGGAGGCAAGTATCACATCGATATAGGTACCGCAGGTAGCACCACGCTCATCTTGCAGATACTTATGCCAGCGGCAGCCTTTGCACGTAAACCAGTCGAGGTCGAGATCACAGGGGGAACTGACAATCCACGTGCGCCGACCGTCGACTTTCTAAAAAACGTCACCCTCCCAATGCTACGCAAAATGGGTTACCGTGGGAAGGTCGAATGCATTCGGAGGGGCCATTACCCACGAGGCGGGGGTATTGTACGCGCTCGTATTGAACCTATCGAAAAACTCCAAGCGTTAAAACTTATCGAGCCCGGGGATGTGATTAGCATTTCAGGCTTGGCCCACTGCGTCCGTCTCCCGGAACATGTCGCAACCCGTATGGCCCACGCCGCAAATAGGGCACTCGTCAACGCAGGATATTCAAGAGTTCACATCAAGACGGAATCTCACCCGCCAGCCCAAGACCCTCACCTCGGCCCCGGTGCAGGGATAACGCTTTGGGCCGAAACCGAAGGCGGTGCAATTTTGGGCTCAAGTTCACTGGGTAAACCGGGAAAACCAGCGGAACAGGTCGGACGGGAAGCGGCTGAGAGTTTGGTGGCACAATTGAAAACTGGCTGTGCGGTCGACCGCCACCTCACCGACCAGCTTATACCTTATCTCAGTTTGGCTGAAGGAGTTTCCGAGATATCAAGTGCGGAGCTCACCTCACACACGCTGACCAATGTCGCACTGGTGGAACGGATTTTGGGTACCAAGTTCGAAATTCAGGGTCGGCAGGGAGAACCCGGCCGCATTCAGGTGAAAGGCCTGGGGCTTCGTTCACACCGTTCCCTCAAAGAATGATCCGGACCAACATCATCACAAAAAATATCATGAATATCAAAAGTGAGAGCTGAGCCGGTCGCCACCTCCCCTTGAATGCCGCTCTCGTATCGTTCCAGATGTATTTCAAGTCTCTGCGCACGGTGTTGAAACTCCACGCTGCAATGGACGCGTAGAGGATCCCAACCAACACCAAAAAGGCAACCGCAAGTGCAGGCATCGAGTAAAAGATGGACCCCATCTCCGGAGAAATGTATGCTTCCACCGGCGCGGCGAGGAATATGAAAAATGCTCCGATTGCGAGAAGTGTAATGAAATCTAGCACCAACAGTTCGATCGCGGGACGGTGTTTGAGGATCTCCCGTTTTTCTCGCCTTGTGAGTCTCCAAGTCCACCGTTTACCTCCTTTCCCCGTTATCTCGATCAAGCGCCCCAATCCTTTCCAGAGGCCCCAAGCCGCGCGCAGGGTCACCGCAGCTATGATGTAAAACCCCGTGAGTTCAAGCAGACCATGGACGAAAATCTGGGCCGAGAACGCCAACGCGGTCGTTGATCCATAGGTGTGGTGAACGTAGGTGAGGGCTACACCGATTGAATAGTTGGTGCTCACCACGGTGTTGAACCCAAAGTACGTGGGAGTCGCGAGCCCGCTGATCCACGCCACCTTCAGGTTGTTGGACCAGTAGTACTGAGTTCTTGTCCATTTGTCCATAGTGGAGACATTTTTGACGGCATTTTCGTACTCTTGAACATCTTGCCTGTTCTCGAACTCGGCGGGAGTGAACGCAAGCATGTTGTAGGCTGTGCTCAGTATCATCGTAGCGAAGGCCGCCACGATCACTATGCCGATGGCCGATGAACTTCGTTTGAAGCTACCGGAGATAGTTTTTCCGAGGTTTGCCACGTATACACTACCTGTATACCTTCTTTGGATCGAACATCCGCTTCAACACCGCGACGAACTTGCCTTTTTTGAGCTTTCGGTAAAAGCAGGACCAGTAGCCTTTATGACACGCAGCTCCGACCTGATCCACGTCGAACAGCAGGGCATCCCCGTCGCAATCTACACGCACCTCGCGTACCCGCTGGAGGTTACCGGATTGTTCACCCTTGAGCCAGAGCTTCTGGCGTGATCGACTCCAGTAATGCATCATTCCCGTGGTCAGGGTTTTAAGCACGGCTTCTTCGTTCTGCATCGCCACCATCAGGACCTCTCTGGTCTCAAAATCCCGGACTACAGCCACCACGAAGCCTCCCCTGAATTTTAACTTTTTCAGAACTCGCTTTGCAACGGTCAGACTTAACTTCAATCGTTTACCTCCTTCTCCGTTTGAGTTCCTCCATGACCTCTTCGAGCTTTACTTTTTTGTAGGCGAGCAGGACCATGGTGTGGAAGATCAGGTCGGCCGCCTCGTGAACTATGTCTTTTTTTCTTCCACCCTTTGCCGCTTCGACCAGCTCCCGCGCTTCCTCGTTCACTTTATCGGACGCTCCTCCTCTAGCCAGTAAAGCTGAAACATATGATCTCTTTCTTGGTCTGTCGCGACGATCTTCGATCACCTCAAATATCTCGTCCAGTATCTCCGTGCCCAACTTCACATCCTCCTGAGTCTTTCCATGATGCTCCTGGCGTGGCCGGGCAGTCCCTCCACCTCTGCCAGCCGTATGGCCGTCTCAGCTACCCGTTTTAGCCCGGCTCTGGAGAGTTCCTGCACGGTCGGGAGCCTGAGGAAGTCCAGCACAGAAAGGCCAGAGCGTCTTCTAGCAACCCCTCCTGTGGGCAGAATGTGGTTGGGCCCCACCGCGAAATCTCCAGCCGCCACTGGCGATTGGCTTCCAAGGAATATGCTCCCCGCGTTCGTTATTTGTTTCAGTAGCATTCGTGGTTGTTTCACCATCAGCACGAGGTGCTCGGGGGCGTAGGTGTTTGAGAACTCCACGGCCTCTCGCATGTTCTTTGCCAGGACCACCAACCCATATTTCCGCAACGACTTTCGCACGATCAGTTTTCGCGGGTTATCCTCGATTATCTTCTCGATCAGTTCTTGAACTTTCGAGGCCAGTTTTTGAGATGTGGTCACCAGAACTGCCGCAGTATCCTGCCCGTGTTCGGCTTGGGAGACGAGATCCGCTGCCACGAACTCTGGAGGAGCTGAGTCGTCCGCTACCACCAGGATCTCGCTTGGGCCGGCCACGAAATCTATGTCCACATCTGAGGCGACCGCCAGCTTCGCCGCTGCCACGTATACGTTTCCCGGCCCGACGATTTTTTCCACCCTTGGCACGGTCTGGGTTCCGTATGCCATCGCCGCTATGGCCTGTGAGCCGCCCAGTTTGAACACCGAATCCACTCCCGCTGCCTCCGCCGCCGCAAGCACTGCCGCATCGACTTCACCCGTCTTGTTTGTTGGGGTGCAGACGATGAGGTGTTTCACGCCAGCTACCTTCGCCGGAACAGCGGCCATCAGCAGGCTCGAGGGATATCTCGCCAGACCGCCCGGAACGTAGACACCGACGCTCTCGAGCGGTCTCACGAGCTGCCCTGCTCTTACCCCGGGGGAGAGCTCCGCCATCCACTCTTTCGGCATCTGTCTGAGGTGAAATTTTTTTATCGAACTGGCGGCTCGTTGTATGGCCTCCACCGTTTTTGGGTCGAGCTTTTCACGTGCCAGTCTGAATTCCTCTTCGCGAACTTTGAGTTCGTCTCTCCGCAGTTTCACCCCATCGAAACGTTTGGTGTACTTCAGGATGGCTCCGTCTCCTTCACGCTTGACGTCCGAGATTATCCGCTTCACCATCGGGAGCACCGAACGAATGTCCAGCTCCGAGCGTTTTACCAGGGCTTCCCATTTTTTCCGGTCGCACTCCCAAAGCTTTACAATCTTGAGCCGCGTCATAACACACCTTTCGTGCTGGGTACTCCTTTTCTTCGAGATGTCGTGCGCACGGCTTTAGCCAGTGCTATGCCCAGTGCCTTGAAGATGGCCTCCGCCTTGTGGTGATCGTTTTTCCCACGGAGGACCTTTACATGTAGATTGAATCTGCCGTTCGTGGCCAGCGTCTGTAGGAGGTGAACCACCAGGTCGCTGCTCAGGTCATCCAGTCTTCGCTTCGCAAACCTGGCCTCAATGTCTGGAAATGCCCTCCCGCTCATGTCAACCGCCACTAATACGAGGGCATCATCCATCGGTACTATGGTATCCCCTATCCTCTGTATCCCGACTTTTTTCCCGAGTGCACGTTCGATGGCTTCTCCTAGCACGATCATGGTGTCCTCCGCGATGTGGTGTTCGAAATCTCCACGAGCCGTGATCTTCAGATCAAAACATCCGTGTTTGGCAAAACTGGCGAGCAGGTGATTGAAAAACCTGATCGGCGTGTCGATGTCTGCTTTTCCGTTTCCGTCGAGATCTATCCTGACGCTGACGCTGGTTTCTTTGGTTTTTCGCCTGATCCTTCCTATCCTGCTCATCCTGCCACCTCAATCGCCTGTTTCAATGTGAACCTGCCCTCGTATAATGCCATCCCAACTATCACTCCGGCCGCTCCAGCCTCCTTCACGATCCGGATGTCATCCAGTGTCCCGACTCCGCCCGAAGCAAAAACGGGTATACCCACCGAGCTGGTTAGGTTTTTTATCTCCGTCACGGCCACCCCGCGCATGCGTCCCTCCAGCTCAATACACGTGTACAGTATGGATCCAACTCCCATCTGCTCGAACTTCTCGGCCAGCTCCACCGCGGTTCTTTCGGTTTGGGTTTTCCACCCTTCAATGGTTACCTTGCCGGAACGTGAGTCGAGCGCTACCATGAGCTTTTCGCCACCAACCGCGTCGACGAGCTTCTCGACGAGCTCAGGGTTGCTCACCGCAGCTGTCCCCAAGATCACCTTTTTCGCCCCGGCGCCGAGGAGCTCGTTGGCCCTGGCAAACGTTCGTATCCCTCCACCTACCTCAACGTTTGCGTCAATGCTTGAGATGATCTCCAAGGTTTTCTGAAGGTTGTCGCCCTCGCCCATCGCGGCATCTAGATCCACCACATGCAGATAATCGGCGCCCTCGGTCACCCATCGCCTGGCGATCTCCACCGGATCGCCGTACACACGCTCGGTATCCGGCCTGCCCCCTCTCAGCTGTACGCACCGCCCGCGCCTGATGTCAACGCTCGGTATCACGAGCAACTTCCACACCTTCTGGTTCGTTCATGGCATCACGCGCTCGATTGGCATCACGAGGATATCCTTGGCTCCCGCTTGCTTGGCTTGCCTGACTATCTTGTAAACATCTTTTTCGTCGACCACGGCTTGAACTGCCACCATCGGACCTGCACCCTCCACCTTGGATACGGTCGGTCCCGACATCCCGGGCATGATCCGTTTGATCTCCTCGAGCTTTTCCTCAGGCACATTCATCATCACCAGTTTTTTTCCTCTCGCCCGAACCACGCTGTCGACGGCCATGACGATTTCGTCGATCTTCGCCCGTTTTCGCTGTAGGCTCTGCCGGTTCGCCACCAGCCGCGCCGTGCTCTCAAGGATGGTGTCAACGATACGGAGTCCGTGCGCGCGCAGTGTGGTACCCGTGCTGGTCACATCGACGATAAGGTCTGCCAGCCCTATCAGGGGGGATATCTCCGCTGCTCCCGTGATGTCGAGAAGTTCTATCTTGATCCCCTTCTCCGCAAAATATTGCCTGGTGATGTTTGGAAATTCGGTGGCCACCCTGCTACCCGATTTTATGTCGCGCATCGATTTGATTCCGGATTTCTCGCTCGCTGCCACCACCATGCGCGTGTAACCGTACTTGAGATCCAACAGTTCTGCAACGTCATCTCCGCTCTCGCACATGAGGTCGTAGCCGGTGATGCCCAGATCCGTGGACCCTCTGGCGACGAAGTTCGGGATGTCCTCCGCCCTGACGAACACGAGTTCGATCTCCGGATCGTTGGTTTTCGCGAATAGCTGACGGCCATCTCTGCCCACCACTCCGATGCCAGCATCCTGGAGCAACCGGACCGTGGTGTTTTCCAGGTGTCCCTTTGGTACAGCAATTCTGATCGTCATTTCAAACACCTCCTTTGAATTGTTTTATCGCGTTTAGAAGCTTCCTGTCCTGTTCGGGTTTGCCGACGGTGATTCGGACCCAATTCGAGCCGGCGCCCCTGAAGTTCGACAGATCACGGATCAGGATACCTCTCCGCGCCAGATAATCGCACAGTTTCGGCGCATCCGTCCCTAGAGGCCTCACGTCTACCATCAGGAAGTTTGCATCCGATGGTAGCACGCGCAGGCCTAGCTTGGAGAGCTCCCGGCGCAGGTACTCCCTCTCCTTTCGGATTGCGCCGACGACTTTGCGCAGGTAGCTCGTATCCTGAAGGGCAGCGATTGCGGCGGCCTGGGCCATGCGGTTGACGTTGAAGGGCGCGCGGATGCTCTCGAGCACTTCGATGAGTTTTGGATTCCCGATCGCGTAGCCGATCCTCAGACCGGCAAGTCCGAAAGCTTTCGAGAAGGTCCTGAGCACGAGTAAATTTTTGGACTTTGGAGCTAGGTCGGCGACGGAATCTCCGTCGAACTCGACATACGCTTCGTCCGTGATGATAAGCTTTCCAGCTTTCATGAGCTCTCGCATCTCCCTCCGGTTCATGCCGCTTCCCGTTGGGTTGTTGGGTCTGCCCAAAAAGACCAGCTTTACTCCTCTCAGGAGGCGTTTGATCTCTCCGGCTTCCCACTCGAAATTCGGAAGGGAGAAAAACTTGGGTATTCCTCCGTTTCCCCTGCACACGAGTTCGTACATCGCAAATGTCGGCAGTGGGATGAGGGCTCGGTCTCCGGGATCCAAAAAAGCCCTGCAGGCGAGTTCCATGAGCTCATCCGAGCCGTTCCCAACTGTCACACACTCGGCACTCACACCCACATAGTCGGATATCGCGCTCTTGAGTCTGGTGGCACGTGGGTCGGGATACACCCCCGCTCTGGTCGCCTCACGTTTGAGCGCCTGAATCACACGGGGCGAAGGGCCGTATGGACTCTCGTTTGATGCGAGATTTATGGTCCCCGGTGTCTTTACATCGTATTCGCGGGCAAGCGGATAGGTAGCCCTTGACCGCAGCAGATCCCTCACACGTTTCGAGATCATCTTTCCTCACCTGAAAGTCGGTCCTCACCGGCCCCTCTCAGAATGAACTTCTTGGTGATAATCTGGAGGGAAAGGTAGTCGGGGAGCGATATGGCTTTCGCTCCACCGTCCTCGCCCAGGGTGAGCCGGTAGTTCCTTTCCCTCACCTCTATCTCCACGCTCTTCGGCATAGCATACCCCACCCTAAATCATCCATTTTTGTATATAAGTTTTACCAATTTATCTATAAAGTGGAAATTATTCACTATAAATAGAAAAACTTATAAATTATTTACGAAAGATGTGGTAGGAGAGGCTCGAACTGGCATGAGGGTGGAAAAAATGGAATTGGACGCGATCGATCGTAAGCTTCTGAACCTTCTGCAGGAGGATGCGAAGATGCCCTACGCCGAGCTCGCCAAACGTCTCGGCATCAGCTCCTCCGGTGTCCACAAACGTGTCCGACGGCTTGTAGATGGTGGAGTGATAAAAAAATTTGTCGCAGTCATCGATCCTCAGATATCCGGAAAGAAGCTTAAGGCGTTCATAGGCATCTCCACCTTTCCCGGGGCTTGTGGTCAGGTCATAGCCCAGCTGAGAAAACGGCCGGAGGTGCTCGAGATCCACGAGGCCGCGGGAGAGCATGATCTCTTCATAAAAATAATCACGGATGATACCCTCAAACTGAACGAGATATTACACGAAATGGACAGGATTCCAGGGGTCAGCAGCAGCCGCACTCTGATCGTGCTCAAGACGGAGAAGGAAACTAGCACGGTTCATCTCTGATTTTTTAGATCCTCACTCTTCCCTGGCGTGAAAAATTTCCCCTGAGAAACAGGTTTTTTCCTCGGGAATGTTGACTTGGTTTGTTAGCCAAACTCTGTTAAGAGATCAGCCTAGGTTGGGAGTGTTATCCTCAACACCGCCGAGGGGTAGAAAACGGTTTGAACCGCGGAGATCAAGTCCCACAATGAAAGCCTACCCTCGAGATGTTAGAAAACGCGCTGAGAAGAATACAACTCGTGAATTCCGAGGAACATCTCCACCGTCGCTAAAGTTAAATTAAATCAATTGAAAGAGTTGTTGGTGGAATGAAATTTCTGAGCCTGAAGGCAAAACCGCTGGACATGGAGACTGGGAGACGTATCGTAGTGCTTCATGAAGAAGATGCTGAGGAACTTGGTCACTTTCCGGGAGACCGGGTAAAACTCACCACTCAAAACGGCACGGTAGTTGCCATAGCGAACACCACAAGACGGATGGTCCGCCAAGGGGAGATCGGGACCTTCGTGGAGATCACAGGAGGCCTTGCTCTCAAGTCGGGAGATTCGGTGGAGGTGAGGCTGGCTCCACGCCCGCAGTCAGTAACGGCCATCAGACGCAAGATGGAGGGGCACCGGCTTTCCTCGGAGGATATCGGCGCGATTGTCAAGGATATAGCCGATGAAAACCTTACCGCCACAGAAATGGCCGCTTTTGTGGTGGCGGAGTACATACGTGGGATGAATACCGAGGAGATCGTGGCGTTGACCCGCCATATGGTGGACACTGGAGACAGGCTTGAACTGGATGTAAAACCCGTTTTGGATGTTCACAGTATAGGAGGGGTTCCGGGCAACAAGTATGCTCTAGTTACGGTTCCCATTGTTGCGGCCGCCGGCTTGACGGTTCCAAAAACGAGTAGCCGTGCCATAACAAGCGGTGCTGGCACAGCGGACGTAATGGAGGTGCTGGCGAACGTGAGGTTTGGATTGGATGAGATAGCCCGCATAGTCAGGAAAGTGGGGGCGATATTGGCGTGGGGAGGCGCGGTCAGGCTGGCACCAGCCGATGACATCATCATCCAGGTCGAGCGGATGCTCGGCGTGGATCCGCGCTGCCAGCTGCTTGCAAGCGTGATGTCAAAGAAACTGGCGGTAGGAGCTGACCGCGTGCTCATAGACATCCCCACGGGTCCCGGGGCGAAAGTGGAGCGCATTGAGGACGCGCGTAGCCTGGCGCATGATTTCATAGGCTTGGGCCACAAGCTGAACGTTCAAGTGGAGGCCGCTGTGACCTATGGGGGACAACCCGTCGGATACGCTGTGGGGCCAGCACTTGAGGCAAGGGAAGCGCTCGAGACCCTGCTTGGAGGAGGTCCGGGCAGTCTGATCGAGAAAGCAACGAGTTTGGCTGGGGCAATGCTCGAACTTGGGGGGGCGGCGGCGTATGGGTTGGGTAGGCAGAGCGCAGCGGAGCTGTTGAGGTCAGGAAAAGCGTATCAGAAAATGCGCGAGATAATAGAGGCTCAGGGAGGAGATCCAGAAGTCAGGCCTGAGGAAATAGAGGTCGGTGAGAAAAAAGAGGTGATACCGTCTCCGTCTTCCGGTTACGTTACCCAAATTTACAACCAGCGCGTTAATGACATAGTGCGCGCTGCGGGCGCTCCGTGGGATAAAGGAGCCGGGCTCAAGATACTTCTGAAAGAAGGCCGAAAAGTGGAAAAAGGGGAACCCCTTCTGGAGATTTACGCCGAGCATGAGACAAAGTTGGATGAGGCCATAAGTATCGCAAAACAAAACCCTCCAGTGAAAATAGAGGGAATGTTGCTCGAGAAGTTTACGGGGCGTCCTCGGATCAGTTATCCATGAGAAGTAACATCACAATATAAAAACTGCACCCGCGAACACTGTTGACCAGAGCCCCTCTTTGACAAAAGCGGTCTGAGTTATGTTTGTGGTTCGCACGATCTTTCCCGAAATCTTCCACGCCTGTTTTCTCTCTATCCAGCTCTTCTCCGGATCAAATGGCAGACCCAAAGCGCTTGCGAGCATGGAAGCAGCTAGGTCCTCCGCATAATCCCCAGCTTCTTTTGCGGTCTGACCGTAAGTGTGATGCTCACTGATGTATCCGTACGTTTTTTTGTCTGCGGGAAGCGCGCACCCTATACTGGCCGTGATGAGCCTCCGCTTCTCATTGCTCGAACATTTAGCAAAGACACCGAAGATGATTTGACCCTCGCGAAGGTACTTTATGCCTTTCTTCCACGAAATCAGCTTGCACTGTGGGGGGATTATGCTCGAAACCGAGACGAGGTTGTACTTCGCTATGCCCGCATCTTCCAGAGCGTATTCGAAGGATCTCAGCTGTTCTTTGTGGTGCCCGACCCCTCGTGTGAGAAACATATATCTCGGGACTAGGTTCATCTAGCTGCCTTCGTTTCACTTGTTTGTCATATTATTAATTTTTTGCTTTTTGTGGTGGGAAATTCCCATTATTCTTCGTCCAGTCCTTCTCCTCCCTCAGGAGGTTCTTTAGGCGAAGGCGTTTCCTTTTTTGAAGCCGAGATCACGTCATCGATTCGGAGGATCATTATGGCGGCTTCACTGGCAGATTTTATGGCCTGTGACTTTATCCGCAGAGGCTCAACAACGCCTTCTTTCATCATGTTTGAGATTTTCCCTGTGAAGACATTGATCCCAAAGTATTTTCCGTCGGGTTTTTCGTGCCTAGCCCGGAGATCCACCAGGATGTCTATGCTGTCCAACCCGGCGTTTTCAGTCAACGTCTTGGGGATGGACTCAACGGCATTTGCAAAAGCATTTATCGCCAACGCTTCTCGGCCTCCCACAGATTCGCTATATTCCCGCAGCTGTTTCGAGAGTTCAATTTCAGGTGCACCTCCGCCGACCACGATTTTTCCGTCTTCTATGGCAGCCCCGATCACGGAGATGGCGTCATGAACCGCCCGCTCCACCTCGTCGACCACGTGCTCGGTACCACCGCGGATCAGGATACCTACGGCTTTCGGGTTCTTGCATTCTTTCACGAACGTCAATTTGTCCTCCCCGATCTTGTGTTCCTCGACTAGGCCTGCTTCGCCGAGGTCATCCGATGTGAGATCCTCCAGGTTTGTGACAATTCTCCCGCCTGTGGCGCGTGCTAGTTTCTCCATATCGGATTTCTTCGCGCGTCTGACCGCGTAGATTCCCGCTTTTGCCAGATAGTGTTGAGCCAGGTCATCTATCCCCTTCTGGCAGATGACCACATTCGCACCAGTCTTGCTCACGTGCTCGACCATGTTTTTCAGGATGCTTTCCTCTTCATTCAGGAATGCACGTAGCTGATCCGGACTTGTAACTCTGATCTCCGCATCGGTCTCGGTTTTCTTTATTTCCAAAGCGCAATCCAGCAGGGCTATCTTTGCATTTTTCACACGTTTTGGCATCCCAGGGTGAACACGCTCCTTATCCAATATCACTCCCTGGATCAGCATGGAGTCATCAGTGCTTTCTCCAGGCTTTTTCTCTATTCCTATGTGGTCGATGTCCACAATATAACCACCATTCCTCTCTTCCGCGATCTGCTTTACGGCCTTGACGGCGAGATCTGACAGTATATCCTTTGAGCTTTCTGCTTTCTTTCCGGTCATGGCCGTGACGGCTATTTTCTTCAGGGTTGCATCGTCATCTATGCTTGTAGGTTCTGCAATTTTCTTCAACAGCTCCTGGGATTTTTCAGCCGCCATGCGGTAGCCAGCAGCAATCACGGTTGGGTGGATTCCTTGGTCCAAAAGACGTTCTGCCTCACGCAACAGTTCTCCAGCCATCACGACGGCAGTAGTCGTGCCATCGCCGACCTCGTCATCTTGGGTTTTTGCCACCTCGACCAACATCTTCGCGGCCGGGTGTTCAACCTCCATTTCCTTGAGAATGGTAACGCCGTCGTTGGTGATCACGACATCGCCCAAGCTGTCTACCAGCATCTTGTCCATACCACGTGGACCGAGTGTAGTGCGGATGGCCTCGCTTATCACCCGGGCAGCTAAGATGTTCATACGCTGCGCGTCCCGACCGACCAGCCTTCTTGTCCCCTCAGGCAGTATCAACACTTGTTTTCCTGCTAGTGCGCTCATAATAATCCCTTACCAGATATGGGAATTGTGTAGATTTTGTATTTAACTCTTACGGCAGAGTGAGCTTTTTCCAGGGGCATGGAGGTCGGATGCTTCGTTCGAAGATTTGGAAAACAAAACAATGTTAAGAAATTAAGTTTCTGAACAAAGTTTCTTACTCGCTTAAAAAATGTTCTCTCGGAGTTCCTATCGCTCTGATAGCGATGGAGGCAGCCGGGGCGCAAGGTGTCAAAAATGTCTGTCGATGTGGGCACAGCTCGGGGATACTGATAGCTGTTCATATTACCCCTTGCACACCTAAATACTAGCGTGGTATATTTTATGTGCCCCAGAAACATCGGATGGGTGGAAAAATGATTGCGGCAATCAGAAAAGTTTGGTCACGAGCCGTCCTCAAGATATTGCTCGCCAGCTTCGTCCTCTTGGTTATCGCCTCTGTACCCGTGGGGATCCGTGCATATTCAACCCTGGTCGAAGAACAGAGGACCACCACACTGCTCAGTTACAACCACAGGGGCGAGTATGATTATATCGCCTATTTAAAGCCCAATCAATTTTACGACAACAAGTTGACGCTCCGCCCGGGAGAAGGAACGCTTTATACGAATTTGGTTGAAAATCTGGATATCACGTTTACCTACACCTTCGTGTCCACTCAGACATGTGATATCACGGTTGAGTATACCATCACCACAGAACTGGAAGCACCCGATAAATGGTTGAAGAGCTTCCCGACCGGACTTGAGAACACGATCGTCTCCACGGGCAAAGTTGTGGAGTTTTCAGTGGAGCTTTCCGTGGATCCAGAGTGGATTAGGGACATAGCGGATAATCTAGAAAGAGAAACCGGGGCCTCGTCGTCTACTTATAATTTCAGGATAAAACCAACAATAAACCTCCTCAGCAAGAGTTCCGCCGGCGTTGTCGATGAATCTTTCGTTCCGGAATTAGTGCTGAGTTTCATGTCTGGGTCTGCAGAGGGGAACCAAATAGTGATAGAGAACTTGGAGAACTCTATGTCTGGGTCGATCACGGAAACTTACACGATTTCCCATCCAGAGGTTTCAAACGAGCGGAACATCTTCACCGCAATCTCTGCGATAGGACTGGTCGGGCTGTTATCTACTGGACTCTTGTTCATAAAGACGAAGCCACAGGTACCCGAGAAGTTGATCGAGCAACTGGTTTCTCCATTTGAGGGGGTAATCGTGAAGTCTAGCACCGAACCACCTCGTGAGGGTGTGGCGGTTGTGGGGATGAAGTCCCTGGAGGATCTAGTCTACGTGGGGGAGGGTTTGGGAAAGCCCGTGCTCCACTTTGAAAAACCAGGGGAAAAAGGTGTTCATATCTTTTACGTGCTCGACGGCCAGACCAAGTACGAGTACGTCTTTGAATTATCCAAAAAACTTGGTCGAAAGTGAGTCTTGTATTCTCGTTTAACCAAGCAATGTTAATGAACAGTGTCTAAAAAGTTTCTTAGTTTTCAGGGAGAAATATAAGATCGAGCTCGGAGACCTGTACTACCCACCATGTCAC
>CAZMCI010000012.1:0-27725 GCA_964564905.1 Hadarchaeota archaeon (SeqCode)
CGGTGAGGGAAGGCAGTTCATCAGCTGGCTCGCAAATGAGGTATTCGACGACGCGCTCGGGATGAGCCCGAAGGTGGCTTATGGGCTGGCAAGTGTGGTCGCCCACGCTGGGGCTAGCTGTGCGTTCGAATCCATGTTCACCAAAATGTTTGCTCCGAAAGGGTCGTTAAGACGGGCAGGGGAAGCGTCTCAGGCGGAAGTGGAGGAATTCGCGAGGACCCACCCCGGTGGCACCGCAGGCGGCCGTCCTTATGTCGAACCAGATATATCCCGACTGGGCGAGAGACCTGGGAAATGGACGCGATTGGTGAATGAATCCGGAGAGGTGGTGGCATATCACTGGAGCGGGCCGATATGGGACGTGCCTATCCTCAGGCACGTGGTGAAACACCATCAGTTTTACGCGCCCGGCATGAGCCAAGGTTTCGTTCCAGCTCCATGGTCGTATGGGACGTTTGGAGTTTGCCAGCAGATCACACCAAAGGGGTACAGCTCCTCCATTGTATCACTGGGGCTGGCCGATACGGGAGTCTTCGTCACAACCCTCGTTTACGGGCAGTACGGTGGGGGGCTGCTCCCCAGGGTCTACTGGGCACGGAGTGCGGCGAACGATTAGTTCGCTCGCGAGTTCGAGAGTGGTTCCCCCCCCGCTTTCGCAGGAAGCTCCATCAGGTCGCGTTCATTTGCATGGGACGCAGGTTCGCTCCCCTGCCGGAAGCTAAATCACGCATTTAGTGTCGGTATCCTCACCCACCGTTCTCCACAGGAGTCTTGGAAGTGCGAATGCCTCACGTGCACTCAAGGGCTCGGTCACGGGTTGACTGGTCGGTTCCACTCGAACCTGTCCCGCTCGGTCTTCCGCCTAAAAGTTGGTTTCGATGAGTATCTCCTGAAAGAGAGCATCGGGAGATTTGGCTCGCTTTCATCTCCGCCCCCCTCGGATGGGGTCTTCTCGCTCGCAAAAGATTAATTTTTTAGGCTCTCCAACTGTTGAAATTGCAGTGGACACATGAACCAAAAACCAGACGAAATAATGGAAATGGCCCGAAGACGTGGATTCATCTGGCCTTCTTTTGAGATCTACGGGGGAGTGGGCGGTTTTTATGATTTTGGCCCTTTGGGAGCTGTGATGAAAAACAAGATAATTCAAAAATGGCGAGAGTTTTATGTCATCAGAGAGGGTTTTTTTGAGATCGACTCTCCCACCATAACACCCGAGGACGTCCTGAGAGCCAGCGGGCATGTCGACCATTTTGTTGACGCGATGGTTGAGTGCAACAAATGCGGCGAGGCATTCAGGGTCGTGGACCTTGTCCGCGAACAAACAGGCGTGGACATCGAGGGTATGTCCAAAACTGAGATGGAAAAGTTCCTCGAGAGAAATAGAATTCGGTGCCCAGAATGTGGCGGAACCCTCGGAAAAATCTTTTATTTCAACGCGATGTTCCGTACCACCATCGGCCCCGGAAGCAAACGTGTGGGATATCTGCGGCCTGAAACCGCCCAAGGAATCTTCATAGATTTTAAACGACTTCAACGCCACGCGCGGGGAAAGCTACCCTTTGGCGTGGTACAGATAGGAAAAGGATACCGAAACGAGATCTCTCCACGACAAGGCATCATAAGACTGCGAGAATTCACCATGGCAGAAGCCGAGGTGTTCTTCGACCCTAAAAATCCAACTCATCCCAGGTTTTCCAAAGTTGCTGAAGAACAAGTGGGGCTCTGGCTTGCCAAGGACCAAGTAAAAGATAGAAGACATATTACCAAAATAACAGCGGAGCGTGCGGTGGAAGAGGGTCTGGTGTGCAACAAACTCATGGCATACTACATCGTTTTGACAAAACGCTTTTTGCTGGAACTTGGAATACCTGAAGAGGTCATACGTTTTCGGGAACAGACCCCTGGCCAGCGGGCACACTACTCTAAAGAAACATGGGATGCAGAGGTATCCACAAAACGGTTCGGATGGGTGGAGGTAGCAGGGTTGGCTTATCGTGCCGACTACGATCTTTCCCGTCATGCGAAATTCAGCAAAGAGGATCTAACGATGTTCCACAGCGGCGAAAAACTACTATGTCATGTAGTGGAACCATCTTACGGCATAGATCGTCCATTCTACTGTATCCTTGAACACTCATACACGTCTGAAGGAAAACGCAAATTTCTAAAACTTAAAAAGTGGCTAGCTCCCATAACGGTGGGAGTATTTCCGCTTTTAAACCGCGACGGTCTGCCAGAAAAAGCTCTTGCAATATATGATCGACTAAAATCGGAGGGATTTATGGCTGAGTATGATGACTCCGGTTCTATTGGGCGGAGGTACGCTCGCGCTGATGAGATCGGCACACCGTACTGCATAACCGTGGATCATCAAAGCTTGGTGGACAACACTCTGACCATCAGGGATCGAGACACGGCCGCACAAGTTCGAGTACCGGAAACAGAATTGGCGAACACTCTACACGCTCTGATACACGAAAAAGCATCTTTTGACTCCATTGGAATCCCTATCAAAAAATAAAGTAGAGCAACACCGGGAGTGCAATCAACAGAGATACCAAGGTCAAATAAAAGAAAAGCGCACCATAAAGCTTAGGATCCAATTTGTAGTTGGAAGCGAGTATTAGGTTAAAGATGGCGGGCGGCATCACCGACTGAATCAAAGCTGGTTTTGGAGTTATGTCTGCGGCCACGCTTAATCCCAGCATTATCACTCCAAGATACGTCACAAGCGGAGATACCAAAAATCTGATCGCACCGACCATGCCCAAAAGACCAAAGTATTTTCTCGGATTTACAATATGCATCTGATACCCAACCACGACCAGCATCAAGGCAAAAAAAGGTTTTGCAAGATACACATCAAAAAAATCACGGGCAGCTGTGGGGATGGGGGCCCCAAGACCGACAAACAGCAGGGCGACGATAAGTGCAAAAGCTGCTGGAAATGTGACCACATGCTCTATCAAAGAACCCAAACCTAATCGTTTCTTAGAAGCATGTGACGCCATGGCCACACCAAAAATTAGGTGCAACACGCCAATCATCATGGCATAAAGAGCTCCGGGACCCAGCCCTTCAATACCAAGCAGTGCGTAAATTACTGGAAGACCAAGGTAGGACACGTTCATGAAAGCGGAGTTCATGACCAATGCAATGGTGGTTTCTTTGGAATCTCCCGCAATATGAGAGATGACCATGGACGAAACAAAACACGCACCGAGCCCGATGGATGCCAAGAATATTGCGTTTCCAAAACCGAGTATCTGGATCAGACTATACCTTGCGATGGAAAAAAACACGACTGCAGGTAGTGCTCCCCACAGTACAAACATATTGAGATAACGAAAACAAAGCTTCGTGATCTGCTCAATCCGTTTTATTCGGGTTGAAATTATCCTTATGAAAAATCCCGTGAATAACAGGAGCAAAATGTACGCAGTTGCCCCCAATATGGTTTCCAACGTGGCTTCTGGCATGAGACCATTTCCACAGGGATAGTAGGATTTTATTAACTCATCGCCGTTGAACTAAAAATTAACCTACTATCAACCCTTTTACTTCTTTGGATATCTCGTCCACCCTCCTAAGCTCTTTTTTTGCTAACGATTCAATGAGCCCAGATTTGCCATTGACTAAACGATCCAGTTTTTTGCCATACTGCTCGAGGCGACCAAGCACTGTTTCCTTCTTTATATCCTCCCGCCGATGGCCCTTGACCTCTCGTTCATACAATGCAGTTATCGCTACAGAGAGTTCAGCTAATTCCATAAGACACAACAAATCCGACAACTCCCCAGCAAGCGCTTTTCCTATTTCAGTAAGTTTCACCAACTTTATCCTTCCCTCATCCTTGGACATCACCAAGCCCAGTTCTTCCAGTTTTGAGACTAGCCGAAACGTATGGGCATAGGTGCTATCGGTTCCCTTGGCAAGCTTAGCCACATACACTGGCTTCTCCACACTGCTCAGCATCAGTATTATCTTGTTCGGCTTCTCCTGCAGGAATAATTCCTCAACTTTGCTTCCCATCTTATGAGCCCTATTTACATTAAACTCTCACCTTATAAAATTAACGATAATATATGTTTTTTAGTATATATATACTTTAAAGTATTGTTTTTAGTATATATTTATGGATGGTGAGACTAAATTAAGAAAAACCGGAGTGAAGCTTTACCAGGCAAAAATGGAGATGCCAAAGATGAAAAAAACAATACTCTTGTAGAGTAACTTCCCGAAACCGAGATGATCTGTTCACCGAAATTTTTGTGAGACCACCCACATGAATTGGGCTAGTTACCCTGTAAAGGGTAATATGAAAAGCGGGAGGATCTGCAGGTTCTGGAAGATGTGAGCGTTGAAGAGTTTCTAAATTACTTATCATAAAACTTAAATGATGTAAATTACTCTTAATAAAGGAAGAATTACTTTTGGAGGGTGATAGTGGATATGATGGATGAACGGGGGCCGGAGAGGCTTTTGGGATTGGCATACGGGAATCACCCAAAAAGCGCCACGCTTAAACCAAAAGCTACCCGAGTCCTGCGAGCGTTGAGAGATGGTCCAAAAACCATGGAAGAACTGAGCAACATACTGGGGATAAACTTGGAAACACCTGGAGGCCGAAAGCACTTCTACATTTTGATGAGACCGTTGCGCGAAACTGGGATGATCTCGACACGACGAATCGGAGGCAGGACAAGCTACTACCTGAGCTACGATGGGTTCAGCCAATTTTTGAGGGAAATCAGAAAGGAAGCGGAGTATTGGTTGACGACCAAAAACACGGAAAATCCGTAAGTCGTCTGAACGAGCCCCACAATCATTGGGGAGATGTTTTTACCTCCGAAATATTTCTTGGCTTTTCGGAGGTAATTCAAGCCAGGATTTCATGCCAACCTCACAAAACCCTCGGCGAGAAAGCCCCGCACTTCAGTGCTGGGGGGGAAATCGCCGGAATCGATAAAAACCCCGACTGCGGGATATCGTCTCGATGAGCACCCGAGTGACCGCGCGGGTGTGAGGCAGGTGGCCGCCGAGGTTTTGCTTCCAAAAGGAAATCGCGCTCCGTGAAACCGGGAGTGGGCCTCGGCACACGGCATCCCAGGCAGGGCGTTCACGGACCAATAACACGATAATTTATAGGGCTCGTTCGGGGAGGAAAACTTCCCGAAGGGGTCACTAACGGGGCGGTGGCACGCCCCTTGGAGGTTCGGGCGTGAGCTTCCAAGAATCCCCCGAATTTATTCGCGGGGAGTGCCAAAAGAAGAACTAAATATAGCCAGGTTTGTTATATCAATGGAGACGAATCCGGAATTTCTGGAGGCAGGCTGGTCCGGGTGAGAACAAATTGGATGATGATATTTCCATTGCTGTGTGGGATGGGTTTCGTGATTGGAGCCCTCGCTTACATATCCGCGGAAGATGATTATAACCTAAACCAGGACACGGAAGATATCGTTGGGTATTGGCGGTTCGACGAGGGTTCTGGCGTGACAGTCTCCGATGCTTCCGGCCATGGCAACATCGGCACCGTGTACGGTGCCTCGTGGGTGGATGGAACCTCAGGGGCGGCGCTCAGTTTTGACGGCTCGGACGACTTCGTCGAAGTCCCCTACAGCTCCTCGCTGGACTTTGAGGCTCTAACATGGAGCGCCTGGGTAAAACTCGATGCCTTTAGGATTGAGGGATGTGGAGTGGTGTCCAAGGCGTGGACGGTGGACTACGCTGGGGAGTGGAGCGGAAGCATCAGACCGGACGGAAGGATCGGGTTCACAATTCTTACAGATTCCGGCAGGGTCGACCTAGCCGGAAGCACCGTCCTGTCACCGGGGACCTGGTACCATGTAGCGGGGACCTACGACGGCTCAGTCATGCGCGTTTACGTGAACGGTGTGGAAGATGGGAACGCAAGCCACTCCGGCTCACTGCATCTCGACATGCCCCTGCGCATCGGCAGGGCGGGGCGGGTAGGGTTCATGGATGGTGTGATAGATGAGGTTCGGGTGTACAACCGAGCGCTTACCCCCGCGGAGATACGGGAACTCGCGGTGGGGTCCCTACCCGATGGGTTACTCTTGATCACAAGCATCGCCGTAGGCGCGGTCGTTTTAATCGCCCTGCTCGCGATCCTCTGCTTCAGGCGCGGGCGGAAGTGAAAGGGTATTTTGGGGGCTAAAACTAGGGATAGTCGGAGTTTATGGAAGCTTTGCAAGGGGAACGGATGGTAAACTACCCCCAACTATCGGAGGGCTCCCATAAGGGTTGAGCAAGATGCACAGCACCCCCAAAACCAACACCATCATCGGAATGCAAAGCTCGGTTTACATCGAACCAACCTGCAGAAATCTGGGCGTTAGCCCGCTCTGCAAGCGATCTGAAACCTCTACCGGCAGGAATGGTAAACGCGCCTGCTTCACGGCAAATCTATATGCTACTCTCACCTAAACTTGGAGGGAAAAGCAATCGTCTTCTCACCCTTTCGGACGGGGTCTCCTCGCTCGATTAAGATGAGATTTTACGAGAAAAAGGTTGAAATCTATTGAGACACCTAAAGAGTTGGCAGATCCGGAAAACGTTCTTTTACCTCGTCTCTAGGAGATCGTCGACTCCGAACAACGAAATTCAAACAGCTCTCAGAAAAACTTTCTGGCCTAGAGCCTTCACGGTATTCTAAACGCATAGAGGCTCGTTCATTTTCTGTTATCTCGAAAATCCCGTATAAAATACGGTTTTCTGGATAATCCTCAACATAGAACGTTATTTCCCCAGCATCCAGATCTATCTCGCAGTTGCCTTCTGTGAATGTCGTATCTTCCCACCCATCCAAGAACCCGAAATGGTAACCAGAATAGAACTCATTGTTCACCTCCAGAATTGTAACAATGTCCGGTACCCCATCTTTCTCCCATTTACGATCGAGGGAGATCCACACGCCCACAGGAGTGTTTTCATGTCCGGGGTGGAGAAATATCTCGTTTGTAAGATTGGGTTCATATGGAGTAAACTGACCCACCACGGCCCCATTTTCTTTGTAGGGAAGATACATATTCTCATAATACGCGTTCTCCACTTGGCTCTTCACGGTGGGAGCAAGATATTCATAGGGAGATACACGACTTCCCGTGGTGGGACCGACCGAGAAACTCGGTCCGTCGTTTCTTTCCATGTCCACAAGCCAGTAGTCAAAGAAGTACGTCGTGCCACCGTAGACCTCTATCAAGCTTGGGTACCCAACCGGTTGGTTCTTCGCCACCGAATCTCCATCTTTGACTAGAACATCTCCCAGGTTGCCGAACTCTGTGTAAAACCTCTCACTGTGTTTCAACAGCACACTTTCAGCAGAAGTGTGAATGACCACCCCATCCGCCGGAGCCCGAACCGGCACGTTCGACTTACAGTAAAGCCACACGTGGTCACTTCCCTCTGTATGGTCATACCGGTGAACTCCAAATGGACCCAACCCTCCACCCGAATAGTCTATTTGATCCAACTCCACTGGAAATCCAAACTCTATCAGTTCAGAGGACGAATTACCTCCCGGATGACCGTCAGTACCTGGACCACCTGGATGACCATCAGGAACCGGGCCATGAGCTGGAGCCAAGAATCCCCCAAAAAAATAGAAACCCAAAACCGCCCCAAACATCGCTATTCCCAGGAGAACCGCCCAGAACTTTCCAGACAGACTACCCCCCGTGAGTAATATTTTTTGAGACCAAATTTTATAACCTTTCGCCGCAGAGGTTGAAAGGGCTACATGACACGAAAAACGGGAAAACTGGCTGTAAGAGCTAGGCAACAGATGCGCGCGGCAAGAGAGGCAAAGTACAGGAGAGAGTTGGCACAAGCTGGAGTAAAACTGAGCTTACCAAAACCGTCTGCGAAAGCGCGGAGAGAGAAAGAGGAGGAACTTAAGCAGTTATACTCAGAGCTTTTTTCGAAAAAAGCGGAGGAAACACAAACCGAGCAATCCATTGAACAAGAACCAGAGGAGCAACCGGAAGAACAGGAGAAAGAAGAACAGCTTGAGGAAGAACAGCCAAAAAAAGAGAGCGAGCAGGAGAAACAACCAGAACAAACAGATGAGCGATCACAAACGGAGCAAAAGGAGCAGACAAATGATACACAAGAACAGACGGGCTGAGTTCAACTATGCTGGCCCGGGGAAAATCACGTGGTTGCTAGAAAAATTATTCTGATTTTGAGTATTATAGCCATCGCTGCTGGCGGAGTGATATATTTTTGTTGGAAACCTTCTGGCGACCAAAACAAACTTCCATGGGGTTCTCTCCCGATTGGTGACCTTGCCCCGCCGCAGCACTTAGTAAAGGCCAGTGGAGATGGAGAAGCCTATCTCTGGTGGGAAAACCCTCCGGATCCAAGGGTGGAGGGATATCGAATTTACTTGGATTATGCGGTACTACAAGAAACGGAAGCTGAAGAGGGAAAAACCTATCCCGGCGAAAACGATTTTCCGTATATCGAGATATCACTTGCAGATCCGCCGGATGGTTTCGATCCCGAGCACCCGCACCTCAAACTTATGGGGCTACAGAATAATGCCCAGTGTAGAGTAAGCGTATGTGCGTGGGGTTATGAAAATGGCGTAAAAGTTCAAAGCAAGCCAATCTGGGGTGACGTAACAACCTCTTCTGCGTATTCAAATAAGGGAGTAGCGATCCTGCTTCTTGAAAATGGGATTTACGACAATAGCCAGTTGGTCAGAGATATTCTAAACCAGTATCTGGAAGCAGCAGTTGAGGAATTAGGTAATTTCGGCTTATCAAACTCTGGTATCCATACCTTACACTGGGCTAAGCTCGAAGAAATCCCGAGTTTTGTCTCAAATTTCGTTCCCCAAGTCCAAACTTTTCACGATGATCTCTTGAACCAGATAGACAATTTTATCGTGTGGGTACAAGGTGAAAGCGGAGCATCAGGTTTAGACGACCTGACAGCCTCGCTTGATGTACTGAGAAGTCGTCATGTAGGGCATGTCGAAGCAATAATCGAAACCTCTGAGAATGTCCTAACGCTCGAGAATCTCGTTGAGTTCAAGAATTCTATTCTGGGTATCAAGGGAAAATTTGGTGATAGTATGGCAGAAATCGAAGGAATCATACTGGTGCATGAAGGAGAAACAGGCTGGAATGAAATCAACAGCCGTTTCTTGCTTTTGTGTGAGGAATACTACCAAAAAGCCCACCCCCTCGAAACAGCGGTGTTTGAGTTTTTAACCGAATGTATGAACGAGATATATGACCAGGTGAAAGAGCTTTCTCATGCTGGTGCCGGATACTTCATCTTTGTGGGAGATGACCTAGTTTTACAAGAGCTTGTTCGACCGCGGTCTGGCGAGAATCTACTGGACTGGGGAGCGGTTTCCTTCGTCCTGCCTCCTTCGGATTACAGTGAAGAACAAAAAATCCAATTCATCGTGAATACGTTTTCGCGATATACTGAGTTCCATGAGAATCCATCGGCTTTCTTCGATAACTACGTGAAAGAAGCTCTGTGTATAGTGGACCCAGAACTTGAAAATTATCTTCAATACGGGACGATCGGCTTTGAACCTCAAAAACTCGATCGTTTTGTCCCGCGAGGGTACGCACAAGTGGTCATATCAAACTACAACAATGCTGCAGTTGAAGCAGGATTGGATAATAAACCTCTCCTTCTAAAAGTGGTAGCTCACGGTTTCACAAATATACAGGGAATCGGGCTTTATGAGCAATACACCACGAGGGAGAACTGGAAACATTATTGCGAGATTCAGGGGACACCAACGCTCATTGCCAACGTTAATGCGTGTTTCTGGCACGTACTCAACGCATGGCCTGAAACTTATTTAGAAGCTGGAGTGCTGGCGTACACAGAAGCTACAGAATGGTCGAGTAGTTATTGGGCATATCCAACCCTAGGGGATCTTCAAAGAAACCTTTCAGATCCGCCATTCCCGGTATTCGGTGACATTTTAGTGCACATGCCGTTCGAAAACACTTACCTGCAACGTTTTCCCGAGCCGTCAATACAAGTAGTGTAAAATTGCTCAACGGTCATCAGTCCCTGCTCCAGCAGCTCCCTTGGGTATATTTTGGATTGGTTCTCCATAGGCGGTTAAGTTTATCATAGATGCACCAAGTTCGCTGGCCAGCCACGAGAGCAATTCCCTGCAGAACTCGAGCTTTATCAGCTTGCGGCCGATGTCTTTATCCCCTGAATGTCGCCCGATTTTTGTCCCAAGGTCCATCCCGGCGAGGTAAATCATACTCGCCTCTAACTCATGGGCCATGAAAGCAGCACGATCGCCGTCGGTAAACCCGCCGAAGTTGAAGAGTTTGCCGAAAGGCTTCACCTGGGTAGTGCCTATAACGCGTTCCTTCAGGCGGGGGGTGATTTTGCGCACCTGTTCAATATTGTCGCCGTGCCCGTGTATCACCAACCAAGAACCCCTCCTCCAAGCCTCAAGCTGATCCTCGACTGCGCCATCCAAGTCCGTGACAATAACTTCGGGGTTGCGGTATCTGAGCACGGCCGAGGTCGCACCATCAGCTGCAAGCAAAATCTTGTCCAGGTGACCCGCCCGTTCAAGTTTTTCTAGGTCGGCATCAAGCGAGGGACCGGCTCCGAGGATGATGCACTCACGCCCGCGCACCAAGTCCATCAGACCCGCAAGATTTGGTTCGGGCAGAAGCTCATCAAGCACCTTGGCCGCGTCTTCGTCCGCTTTTCGGTCCAGCCCCAGCTGCTCCACGATGCGGTCGTACCGGGGTTTCCAAAGTTCCCAACGCATGCGCTACCCCACGACTTCCAAGGTGATCTCTTCCCCTCTATGATTGTAAGCTTTCCAGGAGCGTTCATCGTATGGGAACGCCACGATGATGTGCACATGCCCAAACTTCGCAAACAACGCCAAATCCGCTTCGGAGGGTTCTGCACTTGGAGATGGATGGCTGTGGACGGTTCCGCAGGCGCTTGGGTCAATTGGGAGCATGTGGAGTCTCAACAATGCCGACTCGTTAGACGAAAGTGTCCCTGGTAACAAAAGCACTTCCGTTACAACCTTCCCATCCGCGCGCAGAACGCCTATAAACTCATTGGGGTGACTGGACTGCGATGCACCCAAGATGAACTTCAACGTCTCTCGGTCGATACGAGAAATTTGTGCCATCTTACCAAACTCACAACAAACCGTTTGCTGTTTCGTATCCAGCCAACGCACCCATCCACGTCTGCTCCAATTCTCTATACGCCTCGTACGGCAAGTTCCCCACAAACAAGGCAGGTCTCTTCGTCTGCGGCTCCACGGGTATCCACCCGTCACCGGGCAAATACACCTGAACCCACGCATGGGCGGCGACGGTCTTTCCCTCCGGCGTCGTCGTCACGATAAATTCCCAACCTGCCGGAGGCTGCCATTCCGATTCTATCCACCCGCTAACCCTCCTCGCCGGTATCCCCGCGGTTCTGGCTATGGCAAGGTATACGTTCGTGTAGTCCCTGCACTGGCCTTGCCTCGACTGCAACACCTCCTCGGATGTCGGAGGGGTGAACGACAACCCATAAGAGATGTTGGAGCCAGTCCAGTTGCAGATCTCCTCTGCGAGCCCCCGGTTATCCAGGCTGTCGCGAATGTTGTCGAGCACCTCGTTCACCCCAGCCGTGTCAGTAATTACGTAGAGATCAGAAAGCATGTAGTACGCGTGGTTTGCCGGAGTTGGGTTGCCACCCCAATTCAATTCACCCGAGGGAACAGGTGCGAAAGTAATCTCGCCCGGTAGTTCCCCAGACTTTCCGTACGCGGAGAGGATTCTGGTAAACGTGTACAGGATATCCCTAAACCGTATCTTTCCGATTGATGAGTCTATCTCGCCTGGAGCTTCCTTGTCGTAACTTATGTTGTCCAGAACTGTCTGCGCCAAGCTAACGTATTCGGTTTTAGATAGGTTTTCCCAGCAAGCTTCCCACTCGCCATCCTCACTACCCGGTTGGAGAACATTTTCGATGGGCTGCTGGACTGAAAATTGGTTGCCTTGGGATATCTCCGCGATGGCATCAGCCGTGTAATATAACAACTGAGCAGGAGAGAGTGAATACCAAGAACCCTCGCTGTATATTGAATAGTGGTCGCTGAGTTCCCGCCCGTATTTTAAATCTAGACGAACTTGGTCCAAAGAACTGGTGAATGAAGGGTTCTCGACGGAAACCCCCTCGTAGCTTATGGCATACACCAAGTATTGTTCGAGTAGCTGCTGTGGGGTTATGGTAATCTCATTTTCGGTCGCGATCAAAGTCATGCTGTTCTCTATAATGGCTGGTCTACCGCCAACCTGCCCGAGGTGCACGGAGCCCTCACCATAAGAGCCTCCCCCATAATCGGTGAACTCATAGGAATCGAACGCCGCGGAGCAAACATTTTCAGCGCCCTCCGGGAGAACCATTACGCTTCGGTACGAGGACCGATAAAAAACAACATCGATCCCGAATACCTTGGCGACGCTACGGATGAGGGTCCAATTTGATTCCTGCTCTCCGATGATTTCCTTGGCCGCGCTTTGATTGTCAACCCAGCCGAAGTTTATCGTCCACTCATTATCCGACCAGCGTGCGAGGTTAGGTGTTTCCCATGTAAGAACAACTTTAAAATTCTCCTCTGGACCAAACCCGGTCACATCGCAGCTGACGTTTTCCACCTCAAGACCATGTCTCGCAAATGAACCTCGAATGAACTCTTCATATGATTTTTTCACGATATCCATACCTATCAAGCCCGTCATCTGCTTCATGAAACTGGAGAAGTCAGATGGTGGCAGTTGCATTACCAGGCTACAGCTGGCGTCGCCGTCTGCGTCGATGTACATGAACGACTCGCCGAACTCTTCGAATTCAGCGGTCGATATCTCTTCTCCTCCTTCAGGTCCCATCAGAAATATCATCGACATCAAAGCCACGATAGCGATGACCGCGACGACGATGGCAACTCCATTTCGCGACATGTTTTCACTTTTCCCTCCCGGCTCCGGACTCTAGGCTTTCCCTAATTTTTTTCGTCGCTTTCACGAGCGCCCGAAGCTTACCGATCGTTTCTTCGCGTGTTCGTGTTTTCAGCCCACAGTCAGGATCAACCCAGAGCTGCTCCGGCTTCAAAACTTCGAGAGCCTTTCGAACACGTGCCTCCACGAGTTCTTGGCTTTCGACCACGTGAGAGTGAACATCGACCACCCCGAAGGAGAGGTCTTTGCTGAACGGGTGCTCACGGAAAAGCTCAACCAGATCGAGTTCCGAGTTCGACATCTCGAGGTCGAAGTTTTCCGCAGGCAGTTCAAGCATTTCGGGATAGATGAACTCGAAAGCCCCGTAGCATATGTGGGTAATGAAGTATGCATCGACGCCCTTCATGACCGTTTCCATGGCATCTATGGCAAACTCGCGCAGTTCCTCCGGGCGGGCGGAGATCGCGGGCTCATCCACCTGAATTATCTTCGCCCCCGCCTTGGCCAGGGCCCGCACCTCCTCGTGCAATGCTTTCGCCATCGCCAGACATGCGTCGCGGCGACTTGGATAGTATTCGTTAAAGGACCAGTCCATCATCGTGTATGGCCCGGTTATCATTCCCTTCACGGGTTTCTCGGTCAGCTCCTGTGCAAACCGCCACCAATCCACCGTGATGGGTCCCCGCCACTTCACCTCTCCGGTGATGATCGGTTTTCTGTAATACCGGTTTCCGTAACTTCGCACAAGTCCGCTGATCTTGAATCCATCCAGATTCCTAGCAAAATAGGTCGCCATGTCCCCACGATACATCTCGCCATCGACCAGCACATCGAGTCCCATGTCCTCCTGGGATTTTATCCACTCCTCCGTGGCGCGCTCTTCGAGAGCTTTGAGTTCCTCACTCTTCAGCTGCCCAGACATGAAGTCCCGTCTGGCCTTCAGCAGATACGGGGGTTTGGGAAAACTTCCCACGGTGGTTGTGGGAAGCAGAGGAAGATCTAACCCAAGTTTCTCCAGTTTTTTTCGGGTCACAGACTCGCCCTCACGGCATTTGTTATCTCTACGACTTTCTTGAGCTTTTGAAAGGCAACATCGCTTGGCAGGTAATCCCCGAGGCCGCAGGAAGGCATCACATGAATCTCCTCCGAGCCAGATGCTGGGATGACCCTCCTCAGAACCCCGGCCATCTCATCACTATTTTCCATTCTGGTGTTTCTGCCGTCCACCACACCAAGTCCGAGCTTTTTGCCACCACCAAACCGTGAAATAGTCTCCGGCAACTTTGGACTATACGTAAAGTCCAGCACCAGACCATTCACCGGAAGTTTCGAGAGTTTTTGATAGACCGGTGCCGCATCTCCAAAGTACGTGCACAACAACATGTCCGAATTTCCCTTCGATGACGCAAGCTCCTCGATACCCCTCCGGAAAAGATCCCAGTCCTCAGGATTTCGCAGGATCGCCGGCTCCTCTATCTGGATCAGACTCGCACCGGCTTCCGCCAGGTCCGCTATCTCCTCCGAGACCACTTTTGCAAACCATTTCACCACGGAGCTCAGGCCCGAACCGCTCCGATTTATGGAGAGCTTGGCGAGTGTGTACGGCCCGGTGATCACGGGTTTAAGCAACTTTGCGGACACTTTTTTCGCGAATTCAAATTCTCTTTGGAGGATCGGGCGCCTGCGCCTGAGGTCGCCTTTCACCACTGGCTGTCTAAGGTAAAAATTGGTATCGAAAAATCTGAGAAGACCGTTTACTTCGCATCCCTCTAGGTGCCTGGCCAGGTGTGAGATCGGATCGTACCATCTTATCTGGCCATCCGTGACGATATCCAGACCAGCCGAGATCTGTCGTTGAATGACCTCTTTGGTGATCTCGTCCTGCACCCTTTCGAACTCCTCCTCGCTTATCTCGCCGCGTTCCAGCCGGGTGTAGGCCTGTCTGTGTTTCTGCTCCCCGGGTCCATCGCCCACGCGGGGATAGCTGCTGTGGTTCGACGCTAGTATTTTCATCGAGACACTAATTGTTTTGACCTCTTAAGAAAGTTTCAGAGGTGAGGTTTCCAAATCCATGTTCCCATCATCAGTGCCAAAGTTATCCGGCAGGGGTGGACTTGATCATCGACTCACGCTGGACCAACGCCGCCAAGCGATGAGGATGACCGGCAGAAGTAAGATAGGGGGCAGAAATTAAGTTCATTTAATTTTATAAACAACGCTTTGTTCTCTTGGAGCTCGATATGATCAGCTGATGGATACCTTGGGATATTTACAGCTTTTCTTTACGGGGCAGCTCTGGCATCTTTTGGGCTTGCAGTATTCTAGACCTAACCGCACTAGCTGAGACTCAAGAGATTTTATCTCATCCCCCCTCAGGCCCAGCTTTTCAGCGACACTCACGGCGAGACGGGATGGCTCCGGATCAGCCTTTTTCCACACGGGCCTCAGCTCTCTCAAAAAAATACTGGCCGTTGTTGGCCCCACCCCCTTAAACTCCATCAGCTTTTTCTCGAGTTCTTTGCTGTCTCTGGCGCTGACGTACAAACGCTCAAGTGACCCATATCGCTCCTTTAGGGATTCACATACGTTGAGCAGTTTTGTAGCAGTGGAAAAATCGTAGCGCGTGTATCCACCAGAATCCAAGAGCTCAACTACTCTGTCCCATCCAGCATCCAAAATCCGCTTAGGTGTGGTTATTCCTGCCCTCTCAAACTTCACGTAAGTTCGCTTTGCTGTTTTAGCTGAGATGCGCTTGGCGAACAGCATCGATGCCAGAAACCACTTAAATCGGTCTCTGGCCCTATTTAGATCTAGCCCAAGCTCTTCCGAGTAGCTGGGCAACCGTTCGAGCCTCCGTTTGGCTTGCATTTTAGCCCCTCGTGCCCGTCGGTTTTTCAAGAGTCTTCACCATTCAGATATTTCCACAAGTTTCATCCTGTTTTTTTCTCCACCGACGATCCTCACCCTGCAGCCGAAGTGTTTTGACAGGAGTTTGACGGCGGCCTTGTTTGCTTTGCCCTTCTTTGGAGGCTCCTTTACCTTTACCACCATTGGATCTCCTTCAATTACCTTTTCGATCCCAGAGTTCGGAACCACCTTTACTTCGAGAATTTTTCCCGTTCCAAACACCCCCTAAGAGTCCTCACGCTTCTTGCGGTGACGTAAATCTCCCGTTTGAAGTGCTTCGAGAGTACCCGCTCAAGCATCTTGCCAACCGAAGCGTAGTGGATTTCCCGCTTTTGAAAAACGACGTTATCCAGTTTGAAAACCCCAATAATTTTCACGCGGTTATTTTCGATGCTTTTACATAGCTTCATCATCTCGTCTTGAGTGATTGAGTTACTTCCGTACATGTTGATGCCACGAATGAACGCAACTCCTTTCTGCCATCGCATGGAAACCATATATCATCATTTTCCACCACCGGATTATATTTTGTGGAAAAAGTGATTATTTGGTCAGCATCTAAAACTTGATTTTTTGTTATTAACCCCTATCAGCTATCCCTAGCTGCCGAAGGTGCGGACACCTCACATGCGCAAGAGCTCCACGGGTTGACTGGTCGGTCCTAGTGGAGTCCCTATCCCAAATGTGTAGTTCAAGGCCTGTTGGCTTTCACCACCGAAAACTGGTTTCGATGAGTATCTTTCTTTTGAGGAGGAAGCACCGAAAGATTTGGCTCGCCTACACCTCCACCCTCCCCGGAGGAGATCTTCTCGTCCGCAAGAGAAAGATGACAATCAATCTATTTTTATTGAAAGGGATGTGAAAAAAGAAACAGGTGGAGATTTGAACAAGCGGGCATTGGCCCTTTCGTTTGCGGTCATGTGTCTGCTCCTATGGGCAACTCCGGTAAAGGCCAGCCACGGAGTATCCGTGGAATGCGCGGAAAACTTCCACACTATCGTTTCCCCATTCGAACCGAACTTCAAATATATTCTAACGATCACCAACACCGGGGACACACCTGACACATTTTTCATCGCCGTGGAGGGGGAATCCGCCCCGGAGGGATGGCTCGTGCTCGGAGCTGGGGGATTCATCAAACTAAACCCCGGAGAGGTGGGATACCACGCCGTCGTGGTGGAGCCCACCGGAACCGGATCGGACAATCGGCTTACGCTCTCCTTCACCGTGGGTTCCACGAGTGACCCGAACACGACCGCGGAAATCGACATCACGACCGAGGTGAAAGCACTGGGGGATTTTTACTCCCTTCCCAGAAGGTCTACCGTGCGTGGCGTGGTGTACGACAACCTCACCAAACAGCCCATCCCCAACGCAGAAGTCAGACTGTACCTCTGGAATACGAATTGGTGGGATCAGGCGACCACCGGGGTAGACGGAGGATACGAGATACCAACTCTGTCTCATGAATATCTCCTTGAAATCTGGGAAAACTACAGAACAAGAAGCCCCCCTTCATTGTACATGGAGGTTCACGCAGAGGGTTACCGGAGTTATTACGAAAACGAGATCGAGCCGCCAGAGGATGGTATCCTGACGAGAGATATTTATCTGGAAAGGAAGGATCGAACTGCCAGCTATCAACTGTCCTGGAAAAACTCGCTGGGATTCGGTGTATGGAAGGCCCCAACCTCGGAGAACTGGGATTACATTGCCGCGTCAACCGGGGAACACGGCCCTCCCGCCCCAAACGAGGTGGTGACCTACGGTGCCTATCTCTACGACGGGAACGGGACCAAACTCTGGGACAAAGAGACCACCGCGCAGGTATGGGGAATAGACATCTCGAAGGATGGGAGATATGTGGCCGCCGGAAGTAGCAATCCCGACGACAAACTGTACCTCTACGATCGGATCACGGGTTCTCTCATGACGCACGAAGCTGGAGGAGAGGTCAGAGAAGTGGAATTCTCCCACGACGGAAGATATCTGGCCGCCGGGCCTGTTGAGGGTGGGGGAGCCGGAAGCGTCGGGCTCTTCGATGTAGATACCGGAGAGCTCCTCTGGCAGTACGATACTGGAGACTGGGCGAGGGAGATAACCTTCAGTCCAGACGATGCATACCTGGCCGTGGGGAATTCCAGCGATTACCTGTATGTGCTCAACGCAGAGGACGGATCGCTCATGTGGAGAAGGTTCCACGGAGGATACGTGCCGTTCGTCCTCGATATCTCTCAAGACGGCTCCCGAATAGTGACAGCTGGAAAGAGCCATGAGATTCGCATGTTCGATGAGGATGGAAACCTGTTGTGGGCCTTTCCAACGGAACAGGTCGTGACGGACGGCAAGATGAGCGCCGATGGGTCCCTAGTAGTAGCCGGAACCGTATGGGGCGGGATATACTGTCTGGACGGTGAGGGAAACCTTCTCTGGAGGAGGGTGAGACCTGTGGGGCACAACGCAGTTTACATCACCAAAAATGGGAAATACATAGCACTGGGAGGACCGGGAATCATGCTTCTCGACAACACCGGATCAACCCTCTGGGAGGAGGAGGGAGGATGGGTTCAATGGGTGAGGGTCTCCGAAGATGGAAGTAAGATCCTAGCCGGATACGGTGAGCCTGACGAAATCAGGCTCTACACCGGCGAGATCGAAAAAGACACGGACGGCGATGGTATGCCCGACAGCTGGGAGGATACGTACGGGCTGGATCCAAACGATCCCACCGACGCAGAGGCCGACGAGGACGGAGACGGTTACACAAACCTCCAGGAGTACCAAGCCGGGACGAATCCCCTATCGGCCTCGAGCCATCCCCCCGAAACCCCCTCGCAGCCCGAGAACTTCTGGCCCGAGATGGCATTGCTGGCGGGCGTGGTGATCGTGGTGGCGGTGCTCGTGGCAGTTGCGAGGCTCCGCCATAAGTGAGATCGCTCGCGTCACGCTCCATGGCCACTCAAATATCATGCATGCCATCTTTCAGCTGGGGGCCTTCGGTGGCTTCCCACTGAATTTCAAAGAATAAATATATACACGTGTTAAGTTATGTGGGAGTCGCGTTGAGAATCGGCGAAAAATTCAGACCTCATCCGAACTTGAAAAAAGTTTACTACACGTACCTCAGTCTCGGAGCGCTCATCCCCTTGTTTGCGACATCGATCCCCCTGTGGGCGGTGCCAATCTTCGCTCCAGAACTTTTACCAGTTTTGCTGATCTTGATGGTACCTTTGGGAGTCGTGCTTGTGGGAATAGGATTCGTGTCAGTCTGGATTCAAAAATACTACCGCTCCATCACATACATGCTCAAAGAAGACGAAGTGGTGGTTGAACGTGGTGTGTGGTGGAAAATGAAGCAAATTGTCCCCTACGCGCGCATAATGACTGTCAACACCATTCAGGGACCCATCTCAAGGCGCTTCGGTGTCGGTTCCGCGCAGGTGTACACTGCGGGCTATACGGGAGTCAAGGGCGGAACCGCGGGGCCAGGAGCCAGAGGTGCCGAAGCCTCCATCTGGGGCGTGAAAAACTTCGTAGAGGTGAAGGACAAGATAATCGAACTCGTCAGAGGGAAACCTCTTTTTGGAACCGGTCCTTCCGGAAAGGAGGATCTCGACTCGGAGATGTTGAAAGAGCTAAAGAGGATAAGAAAGGCCCTGGAGGGATAACATGGGGCGGGGCATTGGTTTCGGAAAGGTCATACTTTTCGGAGAACACTTTGTCGTGTACGGGGTACCCTCGATCGTCTCGGCAATCGACAAGGTCACTACCGCCACCGTTGAGCGTTCCGAGGGCTCTGGGTGGACGCTGGAGGACAATAGGCCTTCCACCCCCGGGTACAAGGAAGAGAAACTCGAACAGCAAAAAGAGTCCATAGACCGCATATTGAAAGCTGCAGGCATCGACACGGCAGAGACCCCGATAAAGATAACGTTTGGGGGAGACCTAGTAGCTGCAAGCGGAATAGGGGCCAGCGCCGCCTCGTGCGCCGCGCTCGCCCGGGCACTTTCGGAAGAGTTCAATCTGGGGTTAACGGATGAACAAATAAACGAGCTAGCGTACGAGGGTGAGAAAGGGTATCACGGAAATCCATCTGGGATAGACAACACCGCCGCAACCTATGGGGGATTGATATGGTTCGTGCGCGGGAAGCCAAACGTGATGGAAAGGATCAAGCTCAAACATCCGGTGGAGGTGGTGATGGGAAACACGGGTCTGGTCGCCAACACCAAGGCCGCGGTCGCAGGGGTCAGGGAAAGAAAAGAAAAGTTCCCCGAAAAGTACGAGAAAATCTTTAACGAAGCAAGAGAGTTGGCCTTCATGGCGAGAAAGGCGCTGGAGGATCATGATCTCAAGAGGGTTGGAAAACTCATGGACGAGAACCACCGGCAGCTGCAAGCGATAGAGGTCTCGTGCAGGGAGTTGGACCAGTTGGTGGAGCTTGCCAGGGCAAACGGGGCGCTGGGCGCAAAAATGACGGGCGGCGGTCTGGGGGGAAACATGGTGGCGCTGACGCCGGGAAAGGAGCTGCAGGACCGGGTGGCACGAGCTATTGAAAAAGAAGGTTTCGATGTCTTAAAGACACGAATCGGGTGATGAGGTGAACTTTCGCGATTTCGTGAAACTTTTGGACGAGAAAGGACTCTTGGTGCGAATCAAACGCCCTGTGGATATAAAATACGAGATCGCGACCTTGATGAAGCTCATGAACGATAAGCCACTTCTGTTCGAAAATGTCAAAGCGCACACTATGCGAGTAGTGGCGAACCTCTGCTCAACGCGTGAACTTGTGGCGCTGGGTTTGGGGATAAAACCGAACGAAATAATAGCGAAACTGACGGAGGCGATCGAGAACCCGAAGGAACCCAAGCTTGTGAAGGCCGAAGGCTACAGAGAAGCACCTGTAGACCTAACCAAGCTCCCAATTCTACTCCACTACAAGCTGGACGGTGGTCCCTACATTTCCTCGGGCATCATCGTGGCACGAGACCCGGAACTGGGTCTCAACGCGTCTTACCACAGGATGATGGTCATCGGTAAAGACAAAATCGTGATGCGAATTCTGCAGCGCGACTTTGACGCATTTCTGAAACGCGGCAACAAGGAGTTCGCGATCTGCATAGGAAACTCCATGCCAGTCATGGTGGCCGCAGCGGTGTCAGCGGAGAGGGGAAAAAGCGAACTTGGAATAGCAAACGCCCTGGCCGAAACCAATCTGATTGAGCTGGGTGGACACAAAGTCCCCGAATCCGAAATCGTCATGATAGCTGAGATGACCGGGGAAGAACACGACGAGGGACCGTTCCTCGACTTGACCGAAACCCCCGACATCGTGCGCAAGCAGCGGGTCGCGCGGATCAAGCAAGTGTTTATGAAGGAGAACCCGCTTTACCACGCTCTGCTTCCCGGAGGTCTCGAACACAAAGTCCTGATGGGAATGCCCCGCGAACCGACGATATTCCGTGAGGTGAACAAGGTCTGCGAATGCAAGGATGTTTACATCACGCCGGGGGGGTGTTCCTGGCTCCATGCGGTCGTGAGTATCAAGAAGAAAAATCCTGACGACGGACGGAAGGCGATAGAAGCCGCGTTCAGAGGACACAAATCGCTAAAGCACGTTTGGGTGGTGGACGACGATATCGATATTCACAACCCGCACGAGGTCGAATGGGCGATGTCGACGCGCTTCCAGGGTGACAAGGATATCGTGACAAAACGGGAAAAGGGCTCATCGCTCGACCCATCCTCCGATCTGGAGACCCGCATGACCACCAAGATGGGTTTCGACCTGACCATCCCGTGGGGCAGAGACCCCAAGGACTTTAAAAAACCGGATCTACCGTTGAAACTGGACGTGAAAAGCTAACTGGAAAACTAGAAAAAAATTTAAATCTCGTTTCTATTTTTTGAAAATTGGGGAGCAAAGAATGGAAGAAATCCGAGAGGTTCCTCAAGCCCTCAGAGAATGGGAACGAGTGGCTGCTCACTCGCATATCACCGGGCTTGGTCTCGAAAAGTTAAAAGCCAAACCAATAGCTGCAGGCATGGTCGGACAAGTTGAAGCAAGAGAGGCAGCTGGCATCGTCGTGGACATGATAAAGAAGGGGAAGTTTGCGGGACGGGCGATCCTGCTGGCTGGTCCGCCCGGCACGGGAAAAACTGCCCTGAGCATCGCGATCGCCAAGGAACTCGGACGCGACGTACCCTTCATACCCTTTACCGCGTCGGAGATATACTCGGCGGAGATAAAAAAGACGGAATTTCTCACTCAGACCCTCAGGAAGGCCATAGGACTCAGGGTTCACGAAATGCGGAAGATCTATGAGGGGGAGGTGAAGGAACTCCGAATTGATCAAGAGCCCCATCCCTACAATCCATACACGAAGGTGCCGACCGGAGGAATCATCAAGCTCGCCACAAAGGACGCATCTCAGACCCTCAAGATGGATCAATCCTTTGCGGTATCCCTGATCCGCCAGGGTGTCGAAACTGGAGATGTCGTGCAGATCGATGCTGACTCTGGGAGAGTGGCGAAGGTTGGACGTGCCCGAGAGGTTGCCGAGAAGGAAAAAGCCGACCTGACGACGGTGCAGGCTGTGGATGTGCCAAGCGGTCCGGTCCTCAAACACAAGGAGTTCATCTACCCCATGACCCTGCACGAGCTTGATGTTGCGCAGTCCAGAGCGGGAGTAAGCATGTTCAGTCTGTTCTTCGGTGGAGAGGAGAGAAAGGAGATCTCGAGTGAAGTAAGGATGGAAGTGGACGAAATGGTCAGAAAATGGGTCGAAAGTGGAAAAGCGGAATTTCTGCCGGGAGTTGTCTTCATAGACGAGTGCTCGATGCTCGACATAGAGACGTTTTCTTTTCTGGGGAGGGGAATGGAACAGGAACTCTCTCCCATAATCATCTTCGCCACGAACCGGGGACTTACGTCCGTGAGGGGAACGGATATCAAAGCACCCCACGGGATGCCCCTAGATCTTCTCGACAGGCTACTAATAATAGCCACGAAGCCTTACACGAGGGATGAGATCCTAGAGATCCTGAAGATACGGGCAAAGGCGGAAAAGACATCGCTGACCCCCGAAGCCCTGAACTTCCTAGCTGACATCGGGGAACAGACATCGCTCAGATACGCCGTCCAGCTGCTCGCCCCAAGCTATGAGGTGGCATTGCGCGATGGATCAAAAAAGGTCACAAAAAAACACGTCGAAACGGCGAAATGTCTGTTCATCGATGTCAGACGCTCGGTGGAATACCTCCGCAGGTTCGAGGAAAAAATGCTTAAGTGAACGTGCACCTAATTTTTCTCAGCTGGTGCAATGTACCTCACCAAGGAACAGGAGCGAATGCTCTCCGGTGAGCACGGAGAGGCAATAGAGCGAATGTTCCGTCTGCTCGTGCGGCTTGGAGACGTGTACGGCGCGGACCGGATGATACCGGTGGGTTCCGTACAGGTCGCAGGTGTGTCCTACAAGTCCATCGGAGATCCCGGGATGGAATTTCTCGAGGACCTTGCCGAAAAGGGCGTGAAGGTCAAGGTTTCCACCACCCTGAACCCAGCTGGAATGGATCTTGAAAAATGGAAGGAACTTGGTTTCCCCGAGGAGTTCGCTGAGAAACAGCTGCGCGTAATGGACGCGTTCAAGCGGATGGGGATAATGACCACGGTTACGTGCACACCCTATCTCGTCGGCAACTTGCCGAGGTACAGGGAGCATATCGCGTGGTCCGAGTCGTCCGCCGTCTCGTTCGCGAACTCCGTGATCGGTGCGCGCACGAACCGCGAGGGAGGACCGTCCGCTCTGGCTGCGGCCATCTGTGGGCTCACCCCCAACTACGGTCTGCACCTGGACGAAAAACGAAAACCGACACTTCTCGTAAAGGTAAGCGCTGAACTCTCCGATATCGCCGATTTTGGGGCGCTTGGGTACTATGTGGGAAAACTTGTCAGAAAGGGGGTCCCATATTTCAAGGGAATCAAGCATGCGAACGTCGATCAGCTGAAAGCCCTGGGAGCAGCGATGGCGGCCTCCGGGGCCGTCGCCCTGTATCACGTGGAAGGGATCACGCCTGAGGCCGCCATGATGAGCACTGAGGGTCTGGAAAGCGTGGAGGTAGGCGACAAGGAGTTAGAGGAGACGTACAGGTCTCTGAACACTGGCACAGGACCTGACATCGTGATCTTGGGCTGTCCCCACGCCTCGATAAACGAGGTGGCCGAACTTGCACGTAAACTCGAGGGAAAGCAGCTCAAAAAGCCCCTCTGGATTTGCACCTCGCGCGCGACCAAGGAGACCGCGAGGCGGATGGGTTTCATGAACACCATAGAGAAAGCCGGAGGGAGGCTGGTCTCCGATACCTGCATGGTCGTCTCGCCAATAGAACAGATGGGGTACAAAACTACGGGTGTTAACTCGGGGAAGGCCGCGAACTACCTCCCCGGATTCTGCAAACAGCAGGTCGTATTCAAGAAAATGGATGAGCTACTGGAGGACATCATGTGAAGATGAGAGGACGGTCCATCAGTCCGGGAAAGGCGCAGGGAGAGGCTCTCGTCTCCAAGGAACCCATAGGGTTCTACGGCGGGATAGACCTGAAAACGGGAATCGTGATAGAGAAAGGCCATGAACTGGAGGGAAAATGCGTGAAGGGAAAAGTCCTGGTGTTCCCTCAGGGCAAAGGATCCACGGTGGGGTCCTATGTCATATACGGGCTCAAGAAGAACGGAGTCGCCCCAGCCGCGGTGGTCAACAAGGAAACTGAGACAATCGTGGCGACGGGAGTTATCCTAGCCGGCATCCCCTGCGTGGACGGTATTGACATCGAACGGATCAAAACCGGAGACAAACTGACGGTCGATGCTGATAACGGTACGGTCGAAGTTGAGTAAGATGAGCGGACCAGCCGAAAGTAAAATCGAAATCCCTGCCAAGGTATATATCCACAAACGTGATCCCGCCACGCGCTCCAAGGTCCCCCATATAGATATTGAATCACCGGTTCTGAACGAAATCATCAAACCCAATGAGGCCACGTTCGCCAGCGGTAAACCCGGAGGAGTCTTCATAGGACTGAAACGGGAAATGCTGAAGCGACTCGACCAGGTGCTGAGAGAACTGGAAAGGTAAAATCTAATTGAGGGGCGCTACATATTATTGAACGGGATCGAATGAGAAAAAAGAGGGTTAAACGGCGAAGGAAACCCGAACCAGCCGGGGCTAAAAAGAAATCCATCTCTGCGGGAAAAAAGGCCCTGATAGCGGGAGCCGGTGTCGCAGCGGCTTCCGCAGCGGGGTATCTGATATACAGAAAACGCAGGCGGAAATAGCCTGAGGAAAGTTTATTATCGATTTTTTTGATTTTAATCTGGGCCCGTGGTCCAGTGGTTAAGAGAGCCAGAAACTCTAACAAACACTACCCTCACACGGTAGTAACCGGGGTTCGAATCCCCGCGGGCCCACCTTGCCAACGATGAATTTCTGAGGATCAAATGATACACGAAGCATCAACGGCCAGATCAACGCCTTTGGAATTCCGGCGTCAGCTTCAAGATGTTCGTCCGCCCATACCGCGTTCGGGTAATCGCATGCTTCTTCTCAAGGTTGATCACAAGCTGACTGAGCTTCGATTTTGAGAAATCCTCGCGGAGCTTTCGCCAGAGGTCGTCCTGTCTTGTCTCTCCTCCAAGCTCCATCACCTTTCCGAGCACGCGCCGTTCCTCATCGCTCAGGGTCATCATCGCCAATTTCACGGCGCGCTCCGAAGCATATGCCCTGAATGCCAAATAAAACAAGACCGTGATCAGAACCGAGACCGACACTGCGGACCCAAGCGCCAGACCGATCGTCGGCCAGTCCACATCCGGGATCACCCCGAACAGTCCGAATAACCCCACTCCCACCAAAGTGGATACGACCGCGGCGATGAGAACTGTAAGCAATATCTCTGCTGAGTTACCGCGCTCCGACATCATCGCTTTATCCTCAGTTTTTCCACTTATTAATTTTGGGGGCTTGCCGTGTCTTCGGCAAGCCGCCACGCGCGGACATGAAGAATGAAGCCGTCCTCACGGTGGGCGAGAATATGACCAAAGTACCCTCGTTATTCCTGAGGACATCGCCGCTCCAGTAAGTCCTGCCTGACTTCAGCCGCGCTTCTTCAGAACTATCATCTTCGTCGCGATGATGCTGAGGGCAGCTCCGACCACTACCACTGTAAGCACGAGCATCAGCGGGATCCCAGCCGGTTCACCGACTATCGCAAACGTCGAGAATCCAGGAGTAGACGCGCTGAGGTACACGTATGTTTCGTCTTCTCCGGTCACCTCGACCGCCAATTTCTGCCATTCCTCATCCTTGTATCTGTACACCGCCACCGAATTCACACCGATCCCCTCGGCTTCCAGCCACGATTTTTCAACCCTGATCTCAACCGTCGCGGCGCTGATGTCCTCCTCACCCGCGTTCTCCACATCTATCTTGAGGTAACTGTACACGTGGCCCGGAGGCGTGACCTCTATCTCCAACGGTTTTTCCGAAAGCCTGTCCACGCTTATGCTTAAATTCACCACGTCGTTCATCACCGAGATATTCACGCCAGTCAGCGGCGATGCCTCAACGTCCACTACCATGGTTGTCCCCTGGGCTACTCTCCCGGCCCTGATCATTCCAGCCCTGTACAGCGAAATATCCGCGTCCACGAAATCATCCTGAAGGTCGATCGTCACATCCTCAGCCGTGGCCCTGATCACACCACCCTCAACGCTTCCATCTATCGTCACCTCCGCACCCTCTGCGCTCACCTCCAGATTCGCATTGCCCTTCACGTCTCCAGAGACGAGCACGTTTCCGTTGACCACCACGGTCCCGCCGCTCACGTCGCCTGTGACCTCAAGCGTCACACCCTCGGTTTCGAGGGACACGCTTCCGCCACTGATGCCACCCTCGACGCTTAACGTGACTCCTGGTGTGGAAGCGCTGACACTGCCGCCACTTATTCCTCCCGTCACGCTAACGCTCCCGTTTGGTGTGGTTATCCAAACCTCCGCGCCGGCTTTTATCCCTCCATCTATAATTGCATTTTCAAGAATTTCTACCGGGATTGATATGTCCCCTGTCCAATCTCCGGAGATCTTGTTTTCGGGAATAAAATCATCGGGAGGCCTGGGCAGATCCGGCAACTGGGCACTTACCAGTGGTGCTCCCATGGTAAGCATTAAGAACAGTGGAGCGATGATTCCGAACGCCGATCTTTTCACGGAGTTGCCCCTGCAGTCCCAAATTTTCGTTCCGGTCACTTTCCACAACCTCCTTTTTCGTTCGGGATAAGCTCCCGCCGGGGCCCCTATCGCTCCCGGGTTCATCGATTTGCGTGTAAAATTATGGAAAAAGGGAGATATGAATTATCTCTCATGAACATCCATGGATTTATGGGCAGAGCCAGAATTTTTTCCTTATTTTTAAAATAAAGCTTTATAATTTCTCCAAATTTTACACAACCGGGTCTACCGTCAAAAACGGGTAATTACCCTTATCTGAAAGAGGGTTTTTGGGCTTCATGTTATCGGGAGGAAAAACGCGCGTTCCCGGAGTGGGGCTTCGCCTAGAGACACTTGGACCTCATTTTCTGGACCAAGTACCGGAGTAAATGCACCGTTTCGAAGGGATTTTTGGAGAGAATCTCGGTTTTACCGGGGGTTCCACCTTCAAGCCGCGTATTATAGCGACGGGAACCATTTCGTTTGCTTCGCCCATCACGAGCTGCGCAGCCGTCGCAAGTTGGTCCGCCAGAGCTCTGAACGTGATCCGAAGGGGT
>CAZMCI010000012.1:27735-28441 GCA_964564905.1 Hadarchaeota archaeon (SeqCode)
CTGAGGGGCCTAACGTGGCTGTCGGAAATTATCACAGCTATTTTTCTCCCGCTCGCCTTCACGAGTTCCGCCCGAAGTTTCCTCGCTGCCTGATCCGGTCTGGAGGGCATTAGGACAACGTGACCCTGCGGAGCGTTCGATGTATCTATTCCAGCGTTGGCGCATATCATGCCATTTTTGGTGGTGAGGATGACTTCCTTCTTGGTTCTGAGGATTCCGTCCGCCTCTCGGAGGATGAGCTCAACGAACTCGGGCGCCTGTCCGGTCTTTGCCGCTATCTTTTTTGCTCGCGATGATGGACGAACCTTTGAAAGTTCAACCACTCTGCCCTGTGATATCGCCACCACCTTCGACGCCACGACAAGCACGTCTCCGTCGCGCAGCCCGCCAGCTTGCCCCGCTGCCTTCAAGATATGCGCCGCGAGAGCTTCCCCGCTTTTTATCAGAGGGAGCTTGAGGCCTATGACTTTCATGCTATCTTTTCTCCTGAGCGCCTGATGGCCTCTGCCACTCGTACGGCCTGACGCGTCTCCGCGGGATCGTGGGTCCTCACCACGTCAGCCCCGTTGAGTACAGCTATGGCCGTGGCCGCAAGCGAACCAACAAGACGATCTTCAGGCTTGGGTAGATCCAAAACATCACCCAAGAATGATTTTCGCGAGATTCCAACACAAAGCGGACGGCCTAGGGACTTCAGCTCACCGAG
>CAZMCI010000013.1:0-6941 GCA_964564905.1 Hadarchaeota archaeon (SeqCode)
ACCCTTCGGAGGTTCTATTCCCAATCTGTCAAAAACTTCAGGATGTTTGAGTGGCAACTCTATCATCTCGCGGACCCTCTGGAGCTCATCCTTCAGTCCCCCGATATCCTCATACGTCACGGCCGGCACCTTCAACTCCTTGACCGAAACTGCTTGAGGCAGGACCTCGACCTCAGTCATATCGGTGACGAGAACTATCCCCGAAGGATTGGTATTGGCGACTACAAATTTTATCTCACCAAGACCAAACGGCACGGCCATCTTCCCAAAGAAGCCGCCAAAGATCTCCTCGAAAAGGTCGCCCCTCATCTCCAAGGGCTCCTCGGGAGGCGTTGGGGCAATCAGATCCCCTTTCATCAGGGGCCTGCCGAGTAAATTACGTTTGAGTACCTCCCCAGAGACCACAAATCTTACATGCGGATCTGTTGGGGCTATGGAGACCGCCTTGGCCTCCTTCACCGTGGCTTTTTTGACCGTGACCTTCTCACCTATGGAGGTACCAGCATTATGCCGGATCAGGCCATCAATGCGGATTATCTCCAGTCCACGATCCTCAGGTGAACCTCTGACCGCGATGGCACCCGTTGATCGGGAGCCAGTTATTTCGACGTAATCTCCCTGTTTGATGCCTATCCTCTTCATCACTCCCTCATCGATCAACGCAAACCCGCGGTTGACATAGGACTGATGACGGTTTTCGGCCACCACCAGCTTTATCTCTTTTTCAGCCATTTCGCTCACCTCACACATTCCACCTCAAAAACGTGCCAATCAAGATATTCGGCAAAGTCCTTAAAGACCTTTTCAACGAATTTGGCGTATTCCTCTTCGATCAGCAGAGTACTCCGGTTTACAAACTCCCATACCTCCTCGGGCAGTTCATCAAGTACTCCGGGCGAGTGGTTTCTCCCGTTTTTTGTCCTGTAATCATACCCGCGGAGCGCCCGGTAGAACATGGTCGCCGGGGTGCCCCTTGATTTCACATCCCAGATGATGAGGACCTTGGGCATATCATCATTTGTTATATTTACAACAATTATCTATTTAAATCTATCTGGGAGGTCCTTAGGATTATAGGCTGGCGGAAAAAGTAGTACAGAGAGGGATTTAATGGGGAAGAATTTGAAGCCCATTTACGAACCAAAAAAGGATAAAAAAATGAAGGTGGTAGTGCTGTTCTCCGGAGGCGCTAGCGCTGTTCCATTTATGGTCGGAAACGAGGGATATGAGGTCGTAGGTGCAATTTCCACGAACAAAAACGCCTCTGGAATAGAGAAACTGAAAAAACTTGGGATACCGGTCGAGGTGGTGGATATTCGCGAATTTTATGGAAACAGACCGATCACAGACATGAAAGTTAGAGCGGAGTATGATGAAAAACTTATTTCCATCATAGAGAGGAACGGGTGGAACCCGAATATTATCGCATGTTCGGGATACATGTACATACTGACCCGGAAATTTCTGAACAGGTTCTCCGTGCTTAATGTCCATCCGGCTGATCTGACGGTGATGGAGGGCGGAAAAAGGAAGTATACCGGTGCAAACGCGGTGAGGGACCAGCTGGAAGCCGGTGAGAAGGTCACGAGATCCACAGTTCACCTGATGGACGAGGAACCAGATCACGGACCGATACTGTGTGTTTCCGAAGGACTGCCTGTGGATGGGAGAAACGCGAAAGAACAACAGGAACTCATGAAAGAAAAATGTGACGGCCCCGCCTACAGGAAAACCCTCGATATGTTATCGAAGGGATTGTTTGCGATCGACTCCGAGAAAAACATTTACGTGAAAGAGGGTGAAAAGTGGATCAGAAAAATTGTGAGGATGGAAGGATGACGATCGGAGTGCTCGGGATCAGTTACGGTAGCAGATTCGCCTGTATGGCCGACCTGCTCACCAGAAGCGGACACAAGGTGAAGCTTTTCATAGCGGACAAACAGAGGAACCCGTTCAACGTGAAAAAAGCAGAGGAAACTGGGGGAGAACACGTCGTGATTCCGGATCTGAACGTGGAGGACATAACCAAATTTGCGAAGAAACACGAGCACGAGATAGAGTTCGGGATACTGGGCCCAGAGGCGCCCGGTATGAACGGAATCAGAAATCGAATTGAAAAGGAAACCAAGATAAAAATGATATGTCCAACTGCGGAGTACTTTATCGAGAAAAGTAAGGTGGAGCAGAGGAAATTAATCGAGGAGATAGTTCCCTCCGCGAATCCGAGGTTCAGGGTTTTTCGTCCCGAAGATTACAAATCAGAAAGCGCAGTTAAAAAAGATGTTTACGAGTGGCTGGACGAGATCGGAAACGAAGTGGCCGTTAAGCCAGATGCACCAGCTACCGGAAAGGGGGTAGGCGTTTGGGGGGATCATTTCACATCCAGGGAAAGTTTGTTCGAAAATTATTTCCTGCCGAGTTTTGAAAAAGATCCCGTGATAGTCGAGGAAAAGTTAGAAGGAGAAGAATTTTCTCTGCAGTTTATTTCTGACGGAGAACATTTGGTCCCCACTCCAGCCGTTAGGGATTACAAGCGGGCATTTGACTGGGATCTGGGACCCAATACCGGGGGAATGGGTTCTTACAAGGACCGGGGGAACCTGCTCCCATTCATGAGGGAAAGGGATTGGAAGGAAGCTCTGGAGATAGGGGAAAAGATCCACGAGAGGTTGAAGGGAACTAAAAGAAATCCGGAGGTCAGGGGGAATTTGTACATGGCATACATAGTTACAAAAGATGGTGTCAAGGTTCTTGAGATAAACAGCAGGTGGGGGGATCCGGAAGTGATGAACATTCTGCCAATTTTGAAAGATGATTTCGTCGACGTTTGTTTCAAATGCTTAGACGGCAGTTTGCAAAAACTCAATTTTGAAAATAAAACTACAGTTGTGACTTACGCCGTGCCTCTAAATTACGGAGGATACGCAAGTTACTCGGGCCCGAAAAAAGTGGATCTGACGCAGGCTGAAAAATTAAAAGAAAAGTACGGGGATAACATAAGAATCTACCCGGGCGCTGTAGAACTGAGGGATGGAGAAACTCATGTTTTGAAGTCCAGGGGTGTGGCGGTGGTTGGCATATCAGAGACGTTGGAGGAAGCTAGGGAGATCTCCCTAGGTGGAGTCAGAAAAATCGATGGACCCCTGAGACACAGGGAGGATATAGCCCTCAAAGAATACATAGAAAGAAGCAAAAAGCATATGGCCGAATTGGCATAAAAAATTATTTTGATTAAGAAAATCTCACAATAATCTTCTTAAGGGAACTCACGAAAATTAAACCAAGATGGTCGAATGAGTGGGATTTTTGGCGTGGTATCCCGGCATGATTGCTTGGAGGATTTGTTCTACGGCACGGATTATCTCTCCCACCTGGGAACGGAATATGGCGGCTTGGTGGTTTTTGGGGAAAAAATTGTGAGAAAAATCCACACTTTGAGACAGAGTCAGTTCAAGTCAAAGTTTTATGATGATTACAATGCCATGCATGGCAATATGGGGTTAGGTGTGATCAGTTCTAATGAGGTACAGCCAATATGCTTAGACTCAAAATTTGGCCCGTTCTGTATATGCGCAACCGGATTGATACAAAATGCCGAGGAGCTGGTCGACGAATTATCCAACCAGGGCGTTTCGTTCAGCGAAATATCGGAAAAAGGTGTGAACTCGGTGGAACTTATCGCCAAGCTTATCGCAGAGGGAAAGACCATTACAGATGGTATCAACTATATGTTCAGCAAAATTAGGGGCTCCTGTTCTCTTCTCCTGCTCAGCGAAGAGGGCATCTATGCTGCTAGGGATAAGTTTGGGTACAGTCCTCTCGTCATCGGACAAAAGGAAGATTCTTGGGCGGCAACCTCCGAAACAACAGCTTTTTTCAACATAGGTTTTAAAATCAAAAAATATCTTTCGCCCGGAGAGGTGGTGCTGCTTACTCCCTCAGGTATGTCCCAAAAGTACGGGGGTACGAACATTGGGCAAATAAACGCCTTTTTATGGATTTATACGGGATTCCCGACTTCCTCCTACGAAGGGATAAACGTGGAAGTCGTCAGGGAGAGATGCGGAAGATATCTCGCGAAGAACGATGACGTCAGAGCAGATATGGTCGCAGGTGTCCCGGACTCAGGCACCACCCATGCTATCGGCTACTCATTGGAATCAGGGATCCCCTTTAGAAGACCGCTGATCAAGTATACCCCTGGATGGGACAGGAGTTATACACCTCCGTCCCAAGAAACTAGAGAGCTGATTGCGAGGATGAAACTGATTCCGGTCAAGGAGATAATTGAAGGACAAAGGATTATTCTCTGCGACGATTCCATAGTGAGGGGCACTCAGTTAAGAAATATCATACAAAAATTGTGGGACAATGGAGCAAAAGAGATCCATTTGCGCATAGCATGCCCACCTTTATTGTTCCCAAGCGTGTTCGATTATTCGACAAGAACAAGAGAAGAGTTGGCCGCTCGCCGTGCTATAAAGGCCATTGCGGGTAAAGATGTCGAAGATGTGAGTGAATACATCAACCCAGATTCAGAGAAGTACAAGAAAATGGTGGATTACATAGCTAAGGAGTTAAGCGTTACCTCTTTGAAATATCAACGGTTGGATGACATGATAAAGGCTATCGGGCTTCCCAGAGAACATCTCAACCTATACGTATGGACAGGTGAATCTATAGCCAACCCAAAAAAGTAATTGGCACCGTCAAGACGCGGTTAGGGATCGAAATAATCTGGCTTGGCTAGAATTTTCTTCAAGTTTCGCCAAGATTTATACGTGTTCCCGGACCCGGCAGCTAAATTTAAAGAGACTGGCAGAGAAGATTTGTTGGTCAGGGGTGGTGATGGATTGGTGGAAAAATTTGACCACAGTACATTCATCTCTCCTTTTACCTGGCGTTACGGCAGCGCGGAAATGCGGAGGATATTTTCGGAGGTGAACTGCAGGGCGACCTGGAGGAAAATCTGGGTGGCCCTCGCGGAAGCCCAAGCGAAATACGGTCTCGTTACCAGAAAGGAGCTTGCGGATCTAAAGTCAAAAATGGGCCCCGAACACGTGAATCTGAAACGCGCGCACGAGATCGAACGTGAAATAAAACATGATCTAATGGCGGAGGTAAAAACGTATGCGGAGCAATGCCGATTCGGAGGAAAGAAGATTCATCTCGGCGCCACCTCCATGGACATCGAGGACAACGCCGACGCCCTGAGAATCAGAGACGGACTAGATATCCTGCTTACCAGACTGGTCAACTGTCTTGACTCGCTGTCTGACAAAATATCGAAATACAGGGATCTGCCGTGCATTGGCTGGACCCACCTGCAGCCAGCCGAGCCGACGACACTCGGCTACCGACTGGCCGGCTATGCGCAGGATTTGGTGTTTGACATCAAAGCGGTTGAGATGCTCCTCCAACATTTCGTCAGGGGGAAAGGAATAAAAGGAGCCGTGGGCACATCGGCCAGCTTTCGGGCGTTGTTGAAGGGCAAGGGCAAACCGAGTGACCTAGAAGGGCAGGTTATGAAAAAGTTGGGACTAAAGGCGTTTCACATCTCAACTCAAACCTCTCCAAGGAAAATGGATTATATGGTCTTGAGCGTCCTGGCGAGCATCGCGCAGAGCGCTCACAAGTTTGGAGTCGATCTGAGACATCTTCAATCCCCGGCTTTCGGAGAATTGTCGGAACCCATCAGGAGATCCCAAGTTGGGTCATCTGCCATGCCGTTCAAGAAAAATCCTGTAAGTGCGGAACGGATGTGTTCGTTGGCGAGGTATGTCGGCACGTTACCGAGAGTGATGTGGGAAAACGCGGCACAGACGATACTCGAGCGGACCTTGGACGATTCGGCGAACAAGAGAGTAGTCATCGCCGAAGGATTTCTGGCTGTGGATGAATGTCTAACCATATACGAGTGGATCGTGCGCGGCATGAGGATATATCCAAAAATGATAAAGCGAAACTTGAAAAGATATGCACCTTTTGCGGCCGTGGAAGCTATTTTGATGAGACTTGTCGAACGCGGAGGCGACAGGCAGCTGATGCACGAAAAACTCAGGGCCCTGTCATTCAGGGCATGGGAAGAGGTAATGGATGGAAAGGAAAATCCTCTGCCCGAACTCCTGAAACGAGACCGCGATGTAAGTTCCAAGCTGACCATCAAGGAGATAGAGAAAACCTTAGATATAAGAGAACACTTGGGTGACGCGAGCGAGCGTTGTGAGAGTTTTATGAAAACTCTGGTTAAACCGATTCTCTCGAGATACGAAGATAGGCTCGGAAAAAGACGAGACATCGAATTTTAGCAGGTGATCTTTTGGCTGTGATCATGGACGGGAAAGCCATCGCTAAGGAACTCAAACGTGATATCCGCGCGCAGGTGGAGGATATGAAAAAACAGGGGGTAACCCCAACACTTGCAACAATATTGATCGGAGATGATCCTTCCTCCAAGATCTACGTGGGGGGGAAGGAAAAGGACTGTAGAGAAGTGGGTATCGAGTTCAGGTTACACAAGCTTTCCTCAAACGTCAAGGGGGATGAATTGCTCAGATTAATTGAGGAGCTAAACAACGACAAAAAAGTGCACGGCGTGATCGTGCAAATGCCAATTCCGAACCATTTGGATGGGAAAAAAGTTGTGGCGAGCATAAGCCCGAAGAAAGATGTAGATGGATTGCATCCGTACAATGTCGGAAAGCTGTGGCTGGGGGTCTACGACTTTGAAAACGATCTCCTGCCGTGCACGCCCAAGGGAATAATGAAAATTCTGGACCATTACGAGGTGGAATTGGAGGGAAAACTCGCCGCGATAATAAACCGGAGCGATTTGGTCGGCAAACCTCTGGCGAAGTTATTTCTCGACAGAAACGCAACCGTGATCATCTGCCATTCCAAGACCCCCGAACTGGAAAATCAGACAAAAGCCGCGGATGTGG
>CAZMCI010000013.1:6951-24875 GCA_964564905.1 Hadarchaeota archaeon (SeqCode)
CCGTGGGTAGACGACCGAGTTGTGTCCTGACGGCAGAGATGGTGAAAGATGGAGCAACGGTCATCGATGTCGGCATGAACCACATCGACGGAAAACTTCGGGGTGATGTCGACTTCGAACAGGTCAAGAAAAAAGCCTCACACATCACACCTGTTCCAGGAGGTGTAGGCCCGATGACAAGAGCTATGTTACTGCAAAACGTGCTGATCGCGACAAAGCTTGCGGAAGGGAGCTAGTGTCTGCCGAGAAAAAAGCCATCAGAGAAAAATACAGATCACTGAGGAGAAGCCTCTCGCGAAGGGAGGTACTGGAAAAAAGCCGTCGGATCAAAAAACTACTCTTTGAGCTTCCCGAATTTGATCAGGCGGCGACCGTAGCATTTTATGTTGCCAAGCGGGACAGCCATGAGGTCGAAACCGAGGAGATGATCAAAGAAAGCCTGAATACGGGAAAACGTGTGCTGGTGCCCGTGGTCGACGGTGCCCAACTGCTATTCTCCGAATTACGCGATTACGATTCTGAACTCGCACCCGGGACATTCGGTGTTCCAGAGCCCAAACCTCAGCTCAGGCGCCCCGTGCCGCTCTCCGAGAGCGACCTCATCGTGGTACCCGGAGTAGCATTCGATTGCAGGGGGTATCGTCTGGGTTATGGAGGAGGGTATTACGATAGACTTCTACGGGAGATTTCCTTGACCAAACCCTCATTGACCTCAGCTGGCCTAGGGTACGAGTTCCAGATCGTGGAAAAGCTCCCGGTCACCGCTGATGATGTCCCCATCGACATCTTGGTGACCGAAAAAAGAGTACTCCGTTTTTAGGCTCTGAAAACTATTCAAAAAAGGGCAGACGATGTCCTCCAGATACGCCGAAGTTGGAGTTGACGTTAAAAAGAGGGGAATCGAGGCGTTTAGTCCTCTGCTGAAAAGTCTGTTCCACGAATCTTTCTGTCCGATAATACGTGACCCAAGGTTCAGAAGATATGGGATAATACTTCACACCGACGGGGCGGGAAGCAAACCCCTCCAGAACTATCTACACTGGCGGGAAACGGGTGAAACCGGGTGGTTCCAGGGGATCTCACAAGATGTGGTGGCAATGAACGTGGACGATGTGATATGTGTCGGAGCGGAACCTCTGGGCTTTGTGGACTACGTTGCGGTAAATCGAGAGAAGGTTCCCAAGGAGGAGCTGCTATCCGCTTTAAGCAGTGGATTTAAGCAGTGCTTCGATATGATGAGGAGACATGGAGTGAAACTACAATTCCTCGGCGGTGAAACCGCAGATCTGCCCGATCAACTCCGGACGCTGGATGTCTCCGGAACCATAAGCGCGCGCGTGGAGTTATCAAAGGTGACAAGCGGTGTCAGGATTAAACCTGGAGACATGATCGTTGGGCTGAGGAGCGGTGGACGAACGAAATATGAACATCGGGAAAACAGCGGGATCATGTGCAACGGCATAACACTGGCGAGACATTGCCTGATGAAGAGTGAATATGGACGGAAGTATCCAGAACTCCTAGACCCGAACGGCAGGGGTTACTACGGGAGATTTGCGTTCGACGAGTACCTTGACGAACTTGGCATGACGGTCGGCGAGGCCATCTCGTCTCCCACTAGGATCTTCGCCCCGGTGATCGTAAGGATCCTCAAAAAACACCGGAGGGATGTCACCGGTCTGATCCATAACACCGGGGGAGGACAGACGAAATGTCTGAGACTCGGAAAAAACATCCGCTACGTCAAAGACGATCCAATTGACCCCGACCCGGTATTTCGCCTGATCCAGCGGGAAGCCAAGGTCGGGTGGAGGGAGATGTTCGAGGATTTCAACATGGGTACGGGGTTCGAGATAATCGTGAAAAGAGGATCGGTCGATGACGTGATCGGCATCGCAGAGAGATTCGGTCTTGGGGCGAAGGTAATTGGCAGGTGCGAACGGAGTGATGGAAGAAACAGGCTGACAATTAAAAGCAAATACGGAAAATTCGAATACAGGTGAACCTCATGGAGCTGGCACCATACCGCGCGAGAATTGAGGTGAAGCTGAAACCTGGTTATATCGATCCAGAAGGTGAGACGGCCAGAAAAGCACTTGTGGAGCTGAGATACGATGTCAAACGGGTCGGAACAGCTAAAGTTTACGAACTGGACTTCATGGCCTCATCCATCGAAGATGCGAAAAAACAGGTGGAGGAAATGTGCAGAAAACTTCTCTCAAACCCGGTCAAAGATGATTATGTGTTTGAAGTGAAGGAATTAGGATGAATTCCTTATACATCAAAAAGGAGCTCCCATTTGAATTATTTGAGATCAATTTGCTGAGTGCTGACGACGAACACCTTATGCAGATAAGCCGAGAACTGGGTCTCGCTCTAAATCTCGAGGAAATGAGGGCATGCAAACGATACTTTTCGAAAAGGAGTAGAAATCCAACCGATATCGAGCTTCAGAATATCGGACAGACTTGGTCAGAGCACTGCTATCACAAGACGTTCAAGGGTGAAATAACCATTCACGGCAAGAAGGTGAGACTTTTCAAGGATTACATCTGGAAGGTCACGAAGGAACTCTCACCGGACTGGTGCGTCTCCGTCTTCGAGGACAACGCCGGGATCGTTGAATTCGAGAATGGATATGCTATCGCCGTCAAGGTCGAGACCCACAATCATCCCTCAGCGATAGAACCATTTGGAGGAGCGGCGACGGGAGTTGGAGGTGTGATAAGGGACGTGCTCGGAGTCTGGGGAAAACCAATAGCAAACATGGATGTGCTGGGATTCGGACCGTTGGATTACCCGCACGAATCCCTCCCCCCCGGGATAAAACATCCGAGGTACATCTTCAGCGGAGTGGTGGCTGGAATAGGCAGCTACGGCAACAACATGGGGATCCCGACCATCTCCGGAGGGATCTACTTCGACGAGAGCTATATCGGGAATCCCGTGGTGTACTGCGGCTGTGTGGGATTGCTTCCCCTAGACAAATACGTGAAAAGGACAAGGCCGGGAGATGCAGCTGTGCTCGCGGGGGGGAGGACGGGCAGAGACGGCATCCACGGGGTTACCTTCGCTTCGGCGGAACTGACGGAGAAATCGGAGGAGGTATCCAGAACAGCGGTCCAGATCGCGGATCCAATCGAGGAAGAGAAACTGAAACGAGCCATACTTCAGATAAGGGATGAAGGCCTTGCTTCGGGTATAACGGATCTGGGTGGAGGAGGGATGTCCTCCGCCGTTGGCGAGGTGGCAAACAGGTCGGGATGCGGTGTAAAAATTGACCTAGAAAGGGTTCCAACCAAACACCCCAACATGCTTCCCTGGGAAATATGGGTGTCGGAGTCTCAGGAGAGGATGTTTCTAACGGTCCCAGAGAAAAACCTCAACCGTGCCCTGAAAATTTTTGAAGACGAGGAGGTAGAAGCGACGGTTATTGGCAGATTTACGGAAGATCACAGCGTGAGAGTTTCACATCACGGACATCAAATCCTGGACTTGGACCTAGATTTTCTCTTCAGCCCCCCCACGGTCAAAAGAACCGCAAAACGAAAGGTCCAGAGACTTTCCGAGCCGAGGATCACACCGCCATCGGAACTGACTCGGGTATTGCTCAAATTGCTCTCGGCTCCGAACATCTCAAGCAAGGAGAGCGTGATCAGAACCTACGACCACGAAGTTCAGGGAAATACCGTGCTGAAACCGCTGCACGGCAACCAAGCTGGCCCCAACGACGCCTCCGTACTAAAACCCCTCCCGGATTCTTGGCGTGGGGTGGTCATCTCGTGCGGGATGAACCCCAACTACGGAAAAATAAGCACTTACTGGATGGCCGCCTCCAGCATCGAAGAGGCCATCAGAAACAACGTCGCAGTTGGAGGAAGAAGGATCGCGCTACTTGACAACTTCACGTGGGGGAACCCGGAGAAACCGGAACAGCTCTCCGCCTTGGTCGACGCGTGCGAAGCCTGCTACGATCTCGCCAGGAGTCTCGGCACCCCCTTCATCTCGGGAAAGGACAGCCTCTACAATGAGTCTCCTCTTGGCCCGGTAACCCCCACACTGCTGATAACCGCAATCGGTGTGATCCCGGATGTCAGAAAGGCCATTTCCTTGGATCTCAAGAGACCGGGCGATGCTATCTACGTGGTGGGAAACACGTATCCGGAAATGGGCGGCTCTGAATACTACAGGCTCTTCGGAGAAATCGGAAAAAGCGTCCCCGTGGTACGTGCGACCAAGTCAAAGAAAGTTCTGAATTCTATAACCAGGGCAATAGACTCGGGATATATTCGGGCATGCCACGATCTCTCGGAGGGGGGTCTGGGAGTAGCCGCAGCGGAGATGGTTCTCAGCGGTGAAAATGGAGCCGAGTTGGACTTGGAAAACGTCCCGATATCCGCCAAGCATGGAATGAGAGACGACGTGGTGCTGTTCTCCGAGTCAAACAGCAGGTTCCTGGTGGAGGTCGTGCACGGCAAGGAGAAAAAGTTTGAAAAGCTCTTAAAGTGCGATTTTGGACTCATCGGTAGGGTGAGCGATTCAGATGTCCTCTCCGTAAGGGGAAAGTCCGGAAAAATAATCGAGGTGGAATCCAAGAAACTGCGTGAAGCCTGGAAAGAGGGATTGTCCAGTCAGGTGAGTTGAATGACCAGACCGAAGATCTGCATAATCCGTGTCGGTGGAACGAACTGCGATATGGAGACGAAGGTGGCTCTGGACGACCTAGGCGCGATGGCGGATATCCTACATTTGAACAAACTGGCCGACGGGAAGCTCATCGACTACGACGCCCTTGTGATCCCCGGAGGCTTCTCGTATGGCGACCACGTCCGTGCGGGAGCAGTCCTAGGAAAACGGATGATGAGCACATTTTCAAAAGAGCTGGGAAAGTTCGTCGAGGAGGGTAGACCCGTGCTTGGGATATGCAACGGTTTTCAGGTGCTGGTCGAGTGTGGGCTCCTGCCGGCATTTGATGGGATCGGCGATCAGCCCCAAGCCGCGCTCGCCATCAATGGCTCCGCGAGATTTGAGTGCAGGTGGGTTCATCTGAAACACGAAAACCGGGGAAAGTGCATATTTACCAAAAAGCTTGAGAAAGGACAGGAGGTCTTCATGCCCGTGGCCCATGCCGAGGGAAGATTTGTGCTCCGGAAAGAAGAGGAGGAATCCCTCCAGAAACTCATAAAAAACGACCAGCTGGTTTTCAGATACTGTGATGAAAAAGGGGAATATGCCAACGGAAGATATCCCGCTAATCCGAACGGATCATTTTACGATATAGCAGGAATATGCGATCCCAGCGGAACTGTGTTCGGATTGATGCCCCATCCCGAGCGCGCATATTTTGGAATCCAACTCCCCAACTGGACAGCTATGGAAAAACCACCCAAATACGCGGATGGCAAGCTAGTGTTCGAGTCCATGATCGAATATCTGACAAGATGAACCATCGCCGCGAACTAGAGGGATTAACACCCTAAAGATCGGTCAGCCTCTCTCTCCATATTTCTCAAATACGGACACGAAGATGAGTTCTTTATCACTCGTGTTGTAAACACGGTGGAATTGATTGGGTTTAATGGGCACTATGTCTTTACTTTTGACACGGTTCCGGTGCCCGTCTATCTCTATCTCCCCCTCACCCTCAACGAAGAAGTATACCTCCGCCACCTCGTGAGAATGTCCGGTGGTATGTTTGCCCGGATGTAAAATGGTGATGGACAGGACCAGATTTTCGCTCAGCGACTTGTCGCACACGACATATCGTTCGTCGCTCTTTGCGAGCCTCGCATCCCTGAACGCCTGCAGATAACTCTTGTGCGAAACATCGTACCATTCTCCGGTAAACAGGTACCCATCGACCCTCTCACCGCGTTCCATTAAATGCTGGATGAAAAACCCGGGAGCATCCCGCTTTTGTCCCCTGCAAAACTCGCTCAGGACCGGGAAGATCTTCCTCGGAAAAACGTATATTCCCATAGCCACGTACTCGCTGAGCGGTGGCTTGACCTTTTCCTTGAAACTTTCCAGCTGAAAGTTCTTTTTCGGGGGAGGATACCGATCGCTTCCCTCGAACTTCACGGTCGCCATCTCCTCGGGCTTCATGTCGGGTCTCTCACCCACGTGGTAGATGCCCACCAACGGCTCACCGGAATAGCTGGAAACAAAATCCTTGAGACCCGCCGAAAGGTAATTATCCGCGCAAACGACCAGCAGATCCTCGTCTATCTTAAGCTTTTTTATCGCGTAATCCACCGCGGAGAGGGCACCCAACTTTTCCTCTTCCGAGGTCGCCTCTTCTACGAGGACATTCTTGTAATTTTTGAAAAAGCCTTCGAATTTTTTGTTGGTCGAGATAAATGGATCAAGCCCGATCTCCTCGAGTTTTTTGACGAGATGGCCCAAGACCGAATCTCCCTCGACGACCAGCATGGCCTTTGGGAGGGTATCCCCTATGGGGCCAAGCCTTCTCGCAAATCCTCCCGCCAGTATTAAAGCCTTCATCTGCGCACCTACAATACTTCTCAGAACGGATATTTAACCTCCACGTGACAAACGGTTATCGAAGTGAGAACCCGTGGTGCTCGATAAACTCGGGAGGGCCCTCCATGGCGCCCTCCAAAAGCTGACCCGGGCGACCCACGTGGACGAACGGGCAATCAAGGAACTTGTTCGGGAAGTACAGCGCGCTCTTCTTCAAGCTGACGTGAACGTGGAGCTCGTCCTGGGCCTGACGAAACGTATAGAGAGGCGGGCACTTGGAGAAAAGCTTCCTCCCGGTATGGGACGAAAAGAGCACGTCATCAAGATAGTGTACGAAGAGCTATCCGCATTCCTGGGGAAACCCGCAGAACTCCGGCTCCAACCAGGCAAATCCACGGTACTGCTGATGGTGGGCCTGCAAGGGAGCGGCAAGACGACCTCCGTGGCGAAACTAGCGGCACACTTCAAAAAACGTGGATTTAAGATAGGAATCGTCTGCGCGGACACCTTCCGTCCAGGAGCGTACGAGCAGATCAAACAACTCGTGGAGCAGAGTGGTATCAAGGTGTTTGGAGATCCCAGGGCAAAAGACCCGATCAAGCTCGCGAAGGAGGGTGTCGAGAAGCTCAAGAGGGAAAACACTGAGCTGATCCTGGTCGACTCAGCCGGAAGGCATCGTAAAGAGGAGGCCCTGATGGAGGAAATGAGACAGATCACCGATGCCGTGAAGCCCGATGAGGTGATACTTGTGCTGGACGCAACGCTGGGACAGCAGGCGCGGGAGCAGGCGGCCGCGTTCAAAAAAGCCACAGACCTCGGATCGATTCTGGTGACAAAGCTGGACGGTACGGCCAAGGGGGGCGGAGCCCTCTCGGCCGTAGCCGCTACCGGGGCGCCGATAAAGTTCGTGGGGACCGGGGAACACGTCGACGACCTTGAAACGTTCGTGCCCGAACGCTTCGTGGCCAGACTGCTGGGAATGGGAGACATTGAAACCCTCCTCAGGAAGATCAGGGAAGCCACAGAAACGGAGAAACTCAAACCAACCGACGTGAAGGCGATAATGGCTGGAAAGCTCACTCTGCGAGACGTGTACGACCAGCTCGAAGCGGTGAGCAAGATGGGACCGCTGAGCAAGCTCATGCAGCTCATCCCGGGGGTGGGCGTCTCGGTACCTGAGGAGCAGATGCGGGTCGGAGAAAAAAAGCTGAAGCGTTTCAAAGTCATCATGCAATCAATGACCAAGGAAGAGTTGGAGAACCCAAAATTGCTCAATTCCTCACGTATTCGCAGGATTGCGAGGGGCTCCGGAACGACCGAAGCCGAGGTGAAAGAACTCCTCAAGCAATACGAATTCATGAAGCGATTCATCAAGACCTTTGCGAAGGGAAGAATTCCAAGGTTCGGCCCATGGAGCAAACTCGTGAAGGAGATGTCAAGAGACCATGCCAAGTCCTGGAAAGCGTGAAGGGTAACCTCCTTTCAGAAGGCTCTGCCGATAGAGTTAAAACGGGTGGAAGAACCGTTAACCTGAAAAATGCGCAGTGTATTATTTTCTTGGTGTTTCACATGGCCAGACGATCCAAAGGTCTGAGGAGCAAGAGCAGGGACAAGCTGACCAAACATCCCAGCCGGAGAGGGCTACCTTCACCGAGTAAGGTGATCCAAGAACTACCGATGGGGACCAGAGTAGCGATAATGCTTGATCCAAGCGTGGTAAAAGGACAACCTCATCCAAGATATCACGGAAGAATAGGAATAATAGAAGAACGAAGAGGCAGGGCATATGTCGTAGGAATAAGGGATGGAGGGTCAATAAAAAAGATTATTTCTCGTCCTGAACACCTTAGGATGGTGAGGACTTGATCGGAAAACGGGTCGTAAAGGAAAAACCTGTGCCGCTGGCTGGGGTCCTGGAGATCCTGGAAAAAAAGAAAAAGAAAGGGGACTTGGAGTACAGTCAACGTTTGACGTACGACTATGCACAGAAATTTGTGAAACTGGACGGCAAAAAGGCCGGGGAACTCAAGGAAGAACTGCTCAAGATCGAAAAAATTAGGGAACACCAGGCCGTGGCGCTTGTGGACCTCATGCCTAAAACGAAGGAAGATGTTGAGTTGATCTTCTCAAAGGAACGTACAAGGCTTGAGGAAGATGAAGTAAAAAAAGTTCTGGAGACCATAAATAAGTACCGAAAATAAAAGCCCAGAGTTGGAGAGCTGTTTTTTATGGATAAAAAATATGAAGACAGGGGAATAGTACTGGATTTCCTTCCGCAGGGGCACCCGAACGATCCCAGACCTGTCCACCTGAAGGAACCAATTGCACAAATACTGGGAGATACGTTTTTCACGTTGCTCGAGGTCGTGCCGCTGAAGGGCGTGGCCTTCACGCCCCACGAACTGGTTTTCATAGGCAAGGGAGAGCGGGATAAGGTGGAAAGGATAAAACGCAGGATCGGGTATGAAGACCTCACGGCGGCGGCCAAGGCTGAGTTGCCGGTGGCGATAGAAAAACTTGTCTCACAATCACCGGAGCGGTTTATCGAGTTTTTCAACCGCGCGGTTCCGTTGACGACACGTTTCCACCAGCTGGAGCTAATACCGGGTATAGGAAAGAAGCTGATGTGGTCAATTATCGAGGAACGGAAAAAAGGTCCGTTTGCCGACTTCGATGACTTGGAAAAACGCGTAAAGGGGCTCGTGAACCCCAAATCCAGTGTGGCAAAACGGATAGAGATGGAACTTCGGGGGGACGATAAATACAGGCTGTTTGTTCGTCCTCCATCTAGAAGGGCTTTTGACGAGGACGTGGCACCTTAGAGATCAAGTAGCTCAGAAAGGCCACCACCGGAATTATCTCGAGACGTCCAACGAGCATCTGGATGATGAGGGAGATCTTCCCCGCCAATGGCATCGATGCAGAGGTTATGCCCACCGTCAGTCCCACGTTGCCCTGTGCAGAAGCTGACTCGAATAGCGAATCCATGATCGGGTTACCTAAGAGCATCAGGACCACCGCTCCTGCTATCAGAACCACCAAGTAAATGAAAGCGTAGACGGCGGTTTCCATCATCTCCCGCTCGGTGTACTCCTTACCGGCGACCTTTGCCGGGAGCACGGCTCGATCGGGAAGAAAGCTACGTTTGATCATCCAGTGCACTGCCTTTCCTATGATGATGATCCGAATGAGCTTGATGGCGCTGGACGTCGAACCGTAGCCTCCACCCATGACCATGAGCACCACAAGCAGGCCTTTTTGAAGGTCGCCCCACTCCGCGAGGTTGGCGGTGGAGAATCCGGTACCAGTCAGTGCAGAGGTGCTCTGAAACAGCGAATCCCGGACCCCCACGCTGAAAGCGAGCAAAAGTGTGGCCAGGAGGATCACCGCCAGCATGAAACGCACCTCGATGTTTCTGAAAAGCTCGCGCCAGTGCCCGGCCATGACCTTTCGGTGCACCGCAAAGCTGGTAGCCCCAGCCACCATTATCAGGATAGCAACGGCCAGCGCCGGGGAACCGTATCCGGCAAAGCTCGTATTGCGCACGGAAAAACCCCCAGTGGCTATGCCGGTCATGGAGTGGTTTATCGCCTCAAACATCGGCAGCCCTGTGAGGTAAAGCGCAGCCACCCCGATGACTGTCATCACCACGTATATCTTCCACACCGAACGAACCGTATGCCTTATGCTCGGCTCAATCCGCTCGGTCCGCGCTTCAGCGACGTACATTTTTCTGGCAGCTTTTCCAAAACCAAGCAATGCACTAAGGAACAGGATGACGATGCCAACGCCACCGATCCACTCTGTAAGACTGCGCCAGAAAAGGATAGTCCTCGCAGTTGTCTCGACGTCAGAGATCATGGTCAAACCCGTGGCCGTCAGTCCGGACATGCTTTCGAAATACGCATCATCTGCGGGCATGTGGCTGCCGAAAACATAGGGTACAGAGCTGAAGGCCGAGAAAAGAATCCATGCGAAGGTGACCACCACCATTGCCTTCCCCAGCGTGATCTCAGTCGGCCTAAAACGTCTCCTCAGCAGAAATCCAAGCGCGATCGCTGTCAGGGCAGGAGCGACAAAAAACGGGATCAAGTGCGCTTCAGTGAAAATATAGGCGGCGGGTACAGGTATCAGCATCACGCCGCCGACCACCAGTAGGAGGAAGCCCAAGAAGTGCAACACGCTAATCCTCCAGAGCTACTCCCCTCTTCAGGAATTTTAACTCTGTCGGCGGGAAGTCCCCCTGCGAAAGCTGGGGGATGAAAGCCACTTTTCCCGTTTATAAGGAACCTCCGCCCAAGTGCCTCCCGGGTAGGGAGGGGCCACCCCGAATTCACGCCTGTGAAAAACCGATGACCCGCACGGAGCGGGTAGGCTGGACATCGAGACCTCCGTAACCGCCCGAAGAGGGATGGGACCGAGTCCGGTGAGCGGAAGCAGGAATCCGGAGTACCCGAAAGGGGAAAAGCTTCCGCGAAACGCGCCCCAAGCAGAGGCGATGAAGGCGTAACGCGAAGGAAAAGTGGAAGCCCCTTGCGCACGTGAGGGGAGGAGGTCACATTATGTATGAGACAGCAGGTTTTAAACTTCGGAAACCGATGTTTTTAGGTGGAACTGTGCAAGAAACTCGCCGCGCCATGAGGGAAATAATAGAACACCTCCAGACTTCCTCAAAAAGACTCAGGTCCAACCAAGTTAACGCCTTCATAAGAATATTGCTCGGGGCCAGAAGGGTCTTCGTCGTTGGAGCGGGACGTTCCGGGCTCGTGGTGAAAGCGTTTGCAATGCGTTTGATGCACTTAGATTTCGACGTGTACGTGGTTGGAGAAACCATCACGCCCTCTGTACGTGTCGGTGATCTATTGGTCGCCGTGTCGGGATCCGGCGAGACCGACATGATAGTCCAAGCGGCGAGGATCGCGAAAAAGGTCGGGGCGAAGATAATTGCGATCACCTCTTACACGAAATCCAGTTTGGCAAAATTATCCGACCTCACCGTGATAATCCCTGGAAGAAAGAAGGTGGCACGGACGAGAACCTTCATGAGACGAGAGCTAGCAGGGGAGTATGCCTCCCTCACGCCCCTTGGAACCCTTTTCGAGGTCACGGCACTGGTATTTCTGGATGGGGTGATCGCCAGCCTGATGGTAAAGCTTGGAAGAAAGGAAGAAGAGCTTCGCGCTCGTCACGCAACAATCGAATGACCCATCACTTTTTCACAAATTCCTGAAGAAGTTCCAGCCACGCTGTATCGAAGCCCTGTTCATCTCTTGGTCTGAACTTTAGCGATAGCCTTTCTCTCAAATCACAGACAAGCTGTTCCATCTTCTCCTGCTGATATTCTCCATCGATGATCTGTTTGATCACCGAAAGTTCTCTCCCCTCCAGACCAGATACCATCCCGTAAAAGGCGAGGAGATAGCCCCTTACGAACTCATCATCGACATTGAGGGCCCGCTTACTCTGTTCTAGCCAATCACGGGCTTTTCTGAGGTCTCTCCGTCTGAGAAAACCCACAAATGGGGTGATGTCAAGCATCATAACTCAGTCTCTCCCATCCTAGACCCCGCACACTTCGAAGCTGGGATGTGTCCCGCCAAGCTCAACAATAATCCTCTCACCCACGGCGTTCTCCATCAGCGTATTGTCTCGAGGATGCTGAGGGCATTCCATATCATGGTACGGGCGTGTACAGGCATGTTTGGATCATTGCTTATCTCCTCAAGGATTATCCTCGCAGATGCTGCCTTGACCACGGGCTCGCCCTCTTTTTTCAGAGCTGCTTCCCTGGCCTCATTAGCGGCTCTTCGGATGTTGCGGGGTACAGAGGTATCCTCCGCCAAGCGGGTCATTATCTCCGCCACCTGTTTTAGCTGAGCATCTGAAGACATGGTTTTCTCCCATTCCCATGCACGATCCAGCTTATCCTTAAGAGGTGAGCCTCATAAGGGTTTTGTGGTGAAGATGGAGGAAGAAGATCTCTCAAAGATAGCTGGAATGCTACTGGCCGGCGGAAAAATGCTGGGAATACACTGCGCCACCTGCAAGGCGCCCCTCTTCGAATATCGGGGCAAGGTGGTATGTCCGGTATGCGGGGAGAAAACTAGGCCCGAGAAAACCGAATCGGATGCCAAGCCGCTCAAAAAAATCAGGGAAGCCCTGCACGCCAAGCTCGATTCGCTCTCGGAACAACTCGCCAAGGAAACTGACCAGGGCAAGACCCAGGAGATCTTAAAAAACATCAAATCCACCCTAGAAGCTCTAAAAAAACTGGAGGAGGGTGATTGATTGAAAAGGGAGGAAATTTTGAGAGCATTGAGGGAGGCTGGGACACCTATAACCGTGGATGAACTTTCAAAGCGCACGGGAATCGACATCGTCCGGCTGCGTGTGGACCTGTTCAGACTGGTAGAGGAAGGGAAGGTCGAACGCAGACAGCGTGGCAACGTCCCCATGTGGACCGTGAAGGTCAGCTCTGCGTCGGAGCAACGGTACGAGAAATGGTCAAGAAAGTACACGCCGTGATCCGCTTGGCGTGGTTTGATCTAGCCAGGGTCTTGGTCCCTGGCCTCATACTCGGCGTGGTGGTTGGAAAGCTCGTGGCACTCAGGCCCTCGTACGTGGACCGGTTGCGTCCTTATCATTGGCTCGGTGCCGCGCACAGGATGAAACGTTCAGATTGGGCAAGATTCATCACTACAGTTCTCTTGGTTTTTGTAGCTTCCCTCATTGCATCCGAAGTGATAAGCACATTCCTCCAAAAGGCAGGGATACCAACATATTCCCCGGAAGAGTTTCCCTTCACGGCCATGGAAAGGGATTACCCGTGGTTGGTACTGATAGCGGTGAACTTGTTGCCGATCTTCGAAGAGTGGGTCTTTAGGTGTATACTCATCGACGAGCTTGTGCGCTGGCGAGGGTCTAAGATACTTGCCGTTGTGCTATCCACAGTTCTATTTTCACTTTTCCACCTGTCCAATCCTGGCACGTATCTTGGGTATACCGTACCACTGATACCAGCTGGATTGTTGCTCGGCCTCTGCTACCTGAGAACCGGACTGGGCGGAGCCATCATTGCCCACAGCTCATATAACACTTTTCTGTTGCTCGTCGGGCTCCTGTCGAGATAGCAGCCACAATAGCCCGACTCGAGGAGATACAAGCATTCCCGGGACCTCCTGCTGGAAAAATTTAAAATCACATTTCTCACTGGATCACAAAATTGTCGGATAAAAACCCGCAGATTTATTCGATCCCGAATCGCTTGCACTCTTCGTCCACCATCTGCTGGATCTTCATGATTTCCTCGTTTGTGAGATGTCTGAACCTTCTCTGCACCTTCAGGTATTCGGAAACGGGCTTTCTCCTAGGTGGTTTGAACGTTACCCTGGTGACCCCATTTTCTATTTCATACAAGTTCCACATCCCCGTCAATACCGCTAGTTTTGCTACCTCTATCGTCTTGCTGGAATCTATCCGCCATCCCAGCACGCAAGGGGCGTGGACGTGGATGTAGGTCGGCCCCTCTATGGAGGCGGCTTTCTTGACTTTCTTGATGTAATCAATGGGATAGCCCACGGAAGCCGTCGCCACATATGGAACGCCGTGAGCGGCCATTATCGCTGGCATATCCTTCTTTGGACGGTCCTCGCCCCGCTTGACTCTTCCGACCGGTGTAGTGGTCGTCCAGGCTCCATAGGGGGTTGCCCCGCTTCGTTGAATTCCGGTGTTCTCGTAGGCCTCGTTGTCGTAGCAGATGTACAGGATGTTCTCTCCCCGTTCCGCCGCCCCGGATAGGGCCTGTAGTCCTATGTCGACGGTGCCACCATCACCACCTATCGCCACGGATTTTACTCCGCGCTTACCCAGCACCTTCAGGCCCCGCGAGACCCCTGAAGCCACCGCAGCAGCGTTCTCGAACGCCACATGGATCCATGGAACCCTCCAAGCCGTTTCAGGGTAAGGTGTAGTTACTACCTCCATGCATCCGGTCGGCATCGAAACTATGACATTTTTGCCAAGCGCCTTGAGCGCATAACGGATCGCGAGAACACAGCCACAGCCCGCGCACGCACGATGTCCCTTAGCAAGCAACTCCACATCGGGGATACTCTTCATCACCTCAACCCCACCAGCGTTTCTCTGAGCCCAAGCCATCTCACCGGATTTTTCACCTCTCCAGTCTCTGCGGCTTCCAAGGTGGACTTTACAGCTTCCCGAATCTGAAGTGGCGACACATCTCTACCCGCCAACCCGCATATGAAATTCATCAACAGAGGAGGATTTCTGGAGTTTATTAATGCGGTGGAGAGATCCGAAAACAAGGCCCCGGACAACCCCGGCGAGATGTCTTTTTCGAGCACGGCGACGGCTCTGGCGTTAGCGACCGCATTCCTAAGCTCCTCGGCCGGAAACGGTCTAAAAGCGCGTAACTTTATCAAACCCACACGATCACCGTGCTGCCGGTATTCATCAACCACATCCTTGAGACTGCCGGCCAGTGACCCAGCGGTGAGCAGAATTATCTCGGCGTCGTTGGTCCGATAACACTCGAGAAGGTCGTATTTCCTGCCGAACTTTTCAGCGAAAGAGCTTCCCACCTCAAGTATTTTCTCTTTTGCTTTAAGCATCTCCTCCTGTAACATAAACTTGAACTCCTCGTAGTAGTCCGGTACGCCGACGGCCCCGATGCTCTTGGGAGCCTCTGGATCCAGCGCATAAGGATATTTATACGGAGGAAGAAACTCGTCGACCTCTGATTGTTCTGGAACTTCAACAGGCTCGGTTGTATGCGAAAGTATGTATCCATCAAAGCAGACCATCACGGGCAATAACATCTCTTCAGCTATACGGAAAGCCTGGATCGTCGAGTCAAGAATTTCCTGGTTATTCTCGCAGTAAAGCTGTATCCACCCGCTGTCACGAACGGCCATCGAATCCTGCTGATCACACCATATGGATAGGGGAGCTGACAGCGAACGATTCACGTTGACCATGACGATCGGTAGCCGCAGCCCGGAAGCCACGAACAGTATCTCGCTCATCAACATCAGGCCCTGAGATGAAGTCGCCGTGAAGGTCCGAACACCTGTGGCCGCTGCTCCAACACAAGCGCTGAGTGCGCTGTGTTCCGATTCCACTTTCATATACTCGGCCTCGAGCTCTCCGTTGGCCACAAATTCGGAGAGCTTCTCGACTATCGTGGTCTGGGGAGTTATTGGATATGCAGAAATCACTTTCACGCGCGCGAGCTTTGCAGCCAGTGCGGCCGCATCATTTCCCGTCATAAATTTTTTCATTTTTGTCCCTCCGGTACCATGGTTATAGCCTTTACCGGACACACATTTGCGCATATGCCGCAACCTTTGCAGTATCTATAGTCAACTTTAGGAGGCTTTTCGCGGCTGATCGCGGAGTCTGGGCAGTACAGCCAGCACGACATGCAACCGGTGCATTTTCCACAATCCATCACCGGTCTCATGCTCCGCCAGCCGCCGGTCTCATGCTGCTCAGTGTTCCCCGGAGTCACGATCACAGCGCCCGGTAACAGTTTATTAGTGGAGTTGGACAAACTCATTCGACCACCCTCGTCCTCTCATATGCCGCCTTCATCGCGGCGACATTTTTTTCGGCGAGCTTGCCGGGAAAGTATCCTCTCACCACCTGGATCAGGGATTCGAGCTCGACCAAGCCGGTTCCCTTGGCGAAGGCCCCAAGCATGGCAGTATTCGTGATCGGCGCACCCAGTTGCTCCATCGCTACCGAGGTAGCGTCGACAAATGATATCCTGGCATGAGGGAATTGGATCGGATTTTTAGAATTGAGCACTATCATTCCCCCATGTTTTATACCAAGCGCCACATCCACGACCTGGGGTAAGAGCGGATCCAACACGATGACGTGATCTGGTTTGTATATCTGGGCGCGGGTACGGATTTCCTTATCATCTATACGCGCGAAAGCTACCACGGGTGCACCTCTGCGCTCCGCTCCAAAAAATGGGAAGGCTTGAGCATACCTACCTTCCAGAAAAGCTGCCTCGGCGAGCAACCGGGCCGCCGTAACAGCGCCCTGTCCTCCTCTTCCATGAAATCTTATTTCTATCACGGAAACACGTTTAGAGATTATTGAGCCCGCGATTTAACTTTATCGCCGATGTAAAGTAAAGTGTCCAAGTCAACATTCTCTATTGTTTTAGACCAACATCCCATTAGTTGAGTGTCGAGACCATCTGGCGGAGGCCGGACCATCCATCAAGATGATCAGGCTCCGACCTCCACAGCGCCGCCAGATGGTCACAGCCTCAAAAACATATGCCGATGCCAACTTAGAAAGTTTACTCTCTTATGAAGGCCCGCCTAAATGACCTCCTGTTTTGTTTTCACATCCTGTGCTTATAGCTTTTTATGATCCGGACGGCATTCTCTTATCAGCGGTCGAGGCCGCATTTTGGCTTTTAGCCGAGCGTGAGGGGATGCCCCAGTCTTTACAAAGCGGTCGAAGCCGCATTAAACTTGAGGGGTCTTCCCTCACGCTTTGTCCGGGATCATCGTGAACTCCTTCCCGTGGGTCCAGACCGCCCAGACGATGTTGACGAGCTTCCGCGCGACGATCTTGATCGCTTTGCTCTTGTCCTTCTTCCTTCTGTATGCGTCCCTGTACACCCTCGCGAGTCTGCCTTCAGGGCACCAGTTGATGTGTGACCAAGCTGCCTCTATCAGCCACCACTTGAGCCACTTGTTTGCCCTCGTCTCTCTCCCCATCCACGTGTGATCTCCGCTCTGTCTCACCTTCGGAACCAAGCCCGAGTAATGCGCCAGTTTCTCCGGCTTGGAGAACCTCCGAATGTCGCATATCTCGGCATAGAGACCGAGAGCGGTGAGGAAACCTATCCCGGGTATGCTCTGCATCCACTGAACAGGCTTCAACTCCCTGTAGCGCTCCCTGAGCCCCGCCTCGGCCCGCTTTATTTGGCTCTCCACGAGTTCGAGGACTTCCATGTTTTGGGAAACTTCGTAGATCCCGGTTCGTTCAGCCATCCGCCTTCCCTTCTTTGTGCCTAGGTCGGCGCTGAATTCGATGTCCCGCTTGCGGAACTCCGACCAGGTCCTGTTTTTCAGGGCCGTGGAGATGCGCCGCCTGAAGGCCCTGTGCCTGAGCAGGTTCCTGAGCCACCGAATCTCCCTGCTCGGGACGTAACATGTCGGGAGCCAGTTCATTCGGGTCATGGGGGGCGAGCAGCTCGCTGTATACCTTATCCGTCTTCAAGTCCTCAGCCTTCGCCTTCACCTTGATCGGGTTCGCCAGCAGAGGCGTGTAGCCGAGTTCATCGATGAGGTCCACCCATGGCCAGCAGAATCCCACTGATTCCAGCGCAACCTCGGTGCTCGGTGGAAGCCCTTCAAGGAATTTCTCCAGATCCTCTTTGCTCGTGTTGAACC
>CAZMCI010000014.1:0-1263 GCA_964564905.1 Hadarchaeota archaeon (SeqCode)
TTTCAGTAGAAGGCCTCTGAAAATGAGGATTGAAAGTCATCGGCGTGGAGGAGAACGAGAGGGACTACATCACGTTTCAGTAGAAGGCCTCTGAAAATGAGGATTGAAAGGCGGCGTGGGCCAAAAATATGCTTGTCTGCGATGTGCGTTTCAGTAGAAGGCCTCTGAAAATGAGGATTGAAAGAGTGGGACAATAACGGCTCACGACTGGCTAATACTTGTTTCAGTAGAAGGCCTCTGAAAATGAGGATTGAAAGGACCACACCCGCCACACCGCCGACAACCAGAACCTCTGTTTCAGTAGAAGGCCTCTGAAAATGAGGATTGAAAGGTATGCCCATGGATATAATCTCAGGGGAATCGATACAGATGTTTCAGTAGAAGGCCTCTGAAAATGAGGATTGAAAGGGGAAGACGAACTGCAGGAAATAATACGCTTTGATAGTTTCAGTAGAAGGCCTCTGAAAATGAGGATTGAAAGGGAAACCAGTAGCGCTCAAGCTCGGATAGAACACACGGTTTCAGTAGAAGGCCTCTGAAAATGAGGATTGAAAGGCGGAGTGAACCCAGACATGCGCGTGCCGTTCACGGTTTCAGTAGAAGGCCTCTGAAAATGAGGATTGAAAGTTAGGCACCGCCAGATCCGTACGCGCCGGATCGGGAGTTTCAGTAGAAGGCCTCTGAAAATGAGGATTGAAAGTGAGATAAAAGTCGCAGCAGTCCCAAGAATCCGTTGTTTCAGTAGAAGGCCTCTGAAAATGAGGATTGAAAGTCGAGAGACAAAACCCCGTTCTGCAGGCATATCTTCGTTTCAGTAGAAGGCCTCTGAAAATGAGGATTGAAAGTATCGTCCGTGTAGTCGCTGAAGTCGGCGTTGGCAGTTTCAGTAGAAGGCCTCTGAAAATGAGGATTGAAAGGTTTCGGAAACGGATTCTTAAGTAGTGAAGCTAGAAGGTTTCAGTAGAAGGCCTCTGAAAATGAGGATTGAAAGGCGCTGGTTCCACTCTTTCTTGGACGAACCAGTAAAGGTTTCAGTAGAAGGCCTCTGAAAATGAGGATTGAAAGAATACTCCGCCGCGCGTGATCGGGCGCGGAAGGCACGTTTCAGTAGAAGGCCTCTGAAAATGAGGATTGAAAGTAAACCACGTGCATGGAAAACTGGCAGTTGTCCGGAGTTTCAGTAGAAGGCCTCTGAAAATGAGGATTGAAAGATGCCCCGTTGTCGCTGTTTGCGATGTTGAGCGTGGGGTTTCAGTAGAAGGC
>CAZMCI010000014.1:1273-24692 GCA_964564905.1 Hadarchaeota archaeon (SeqCode)
GAAAATGAGGATTGAAAGTCGGAAGCACGGCTTGCTGGATGAAATAATTTAAGGTGTTTCAGTAGAAGGCCTCTGAAAATGAGGATTGAAAGATCCTCGTGTTCTTCCACTCGTTGTTTTCCAGTCGTGTTTCAGTAGAAGGCCTCTGAAAATGAGGATTGAAAGACCTACTGCCGATCCCGAACGAGCTGGCGATATTCATGTTTCAGTAGAAGGCCTCTGAAAATGAGGATTGAAAGCACGCAGGTTCAAAACCGCCGAGGTGTTTGAAATTAGGTTTCAGTAGAAGGCCTCTGAAAATGAGGATTGAAAGATAGCTCTCTTCAGACCCCACAGAAGGGTTATCGGTGTTTCAGTAGAAGGCCTCTGAAAATGAGGATTGAAAGGCTCTCCTGATTTCCCTCAAACTCCCCGCAATAAAGTTTCAGTAGAAGGCCTCTGAAAATGAGGATTGAAAGAGAAATGTAGTTAACAGCTTCATAGGTTTTATGAACAGGTTTCAGTAGAAGGCCTCTGAAAATGAGGATTGAAAGTAGCCGACCACCACCCAATTGTCCACCACGTTGTCGTGTTTCAGTAGAAGGCCTCTGAAAATGAGGATTGAAAGAGCCGACGAATGGACACGCTTAGCTTACTATACCGTCGTTTCAGTAGAAGGCCTCTGAAAATGAGGATTGAAAGACACGATCAAAATGCCTTCCGTCGCAAACATGCCGAGTTTCAGTAGAAGGCCTCTGAAAATGAGGATTGAAAGTCGTCGCCTCTTGGTGCATTATCAAACTCAACAGGGGTTTAGAGAGCCTCTGAAAGTCTCAAAATTATGAGCTTTCGAGCCGTTGCAAGAAGCTATTTATCCAATCCGTGGCAGAATTAGCTTGGGTGGATCGATGGCAGAAATGGTCGTGCGGATCCCTGAGGAGCTGAAGCAAGAGATGGATGAGTTTTCAGATGTGGAATGGGAAGAAATGACGAGAAAGCTACTCTCGGAGGAGTTGAAACGGATGCGCGAGCTGAAATCCATCGTCTCCAAAAGCAAACTCACGGAGAGAGATGTGGGAGAAATCTCCTCTAAGGTCGATGAAGCGCTCTCTCGAAGATTTAGAGAACTCCAGAAGTGATCTCCATTGCGTGTAGTTGTGGACGCAAACACGGTACTTTCAGCCTTACTCTCACGAAGCAAGTCCTTTGAAGTTTTCGTGATCAACCGAAGGCTCAAGCGGTTCGAGTTCATCGCCCCAGAGTTCATGTTTACAGAGCTTCTCAAGCACTTCGACGAGATTCTGAAGCGGAGCGGGCTGGAGCGGGAGGAGTTGGAGCGGGTGCTTGAGTTCGTGAAGGAGCAAATAGAATTTATTCCCTTGGAGAAGTTCAGCGCGTACCGCGAGGAGGCGGAGAGGCTGGCTCCACACCCAAAAGACGTGCAGTACTTTGCACTCGCGTTGGCCTTTGGTTCCGCTATTTGGTCGAAGGAAAAAGCGTTTGGAGACCAACAAAAGGTCAAGGTGTACTCCACTCCTGAGATGCTTGAACTCCTGAAGCAGTAATCGATTGCTGACATCATCGCACCCCCTTCTGCGACGCGGGGAGCTCTTTATCCCAGTTTCAGTAGAAAGCCTCTGAAAACGAGGATTGAAAGTCCATTGCTGGCCTTCAAGCATGTTTCCTCAATTTCTCATATTCCCCCACAGAAATTTCAGCGTCTCTTAGAATCTTCCTCAACAATCCTCTGCCTATCTCTCTTCCGGGATGAATCGGTACAATAACTCTTCTCTCGGAATCATCTCCAGCTGTATGTGGCTTCCTTTCTGTCTTTTGATCTCAAAACCTCTCTTATTCAAAATCTTGATCAACTTCTCCCCGCTGATCGGTACTAGCTTCATTTGATACCTCGATTTTCCTGTGGGACTACCGGTATAAAAGCGGGAATTAACTGGTGTGAAACTGGTGCTCCTCATCCGGGAACTTCGATTTTCTGTACAGCTACCAGTTCCTTTTTCGAAAATTCCTTTTCCCCTTCAGCTTCCAAACATAGGTCAATAACTTCTCTAATGTTTTTCAAAACCTCATCTAGTGTTTTTCCCTGAGTGTAACACCCCTTCAAATCGGGGGCCTCTGCTATGTAATATCCATCTTCGTCCTTTTCTATTATAACGGTGAATTCCACCCTCCTCACCAATTACCATACTAACTATCGCTGTTATTAAACCCGTTCGGCCTCAGAGCTTACAATGATCGGGCCTATAGGGACTCGAAATAAAACCGTGCACGGAACATTGGATACAGCACAACTCTCAAGTTTGAATCGAATTGCGATGCGGCTGGCGGGATTCGAACCGTTTCAGGAGAGCCTCTGAAAACGAGGATTGAAAGCCAATGAACCCAAGATTTCACCAAGCACCGCGGGGCCATCGCTTACGAGAAAGCCGTCGGTTTTTAGAGTATTCCACCTTGTTTTTTCCGATTTTAACAAACTCATTCCACTGAATCCAGAGTAATCGAAAGACCCTAAAAAAATAGCGTTAGAGAGCTCCAGCGACGGTTGTGTCGACCATGCGCTTGATCTCACTCTTTAGGACCTCCGGAAGACCGAAAATACCAACGTCCATGAACCCCCGGATAATCAGCGCCTCCGCCTGGGACTCGGAGAACCCACGAGCCATCAAATACTGGATCTGCTCCGCCGCTATCCTGCCGACCGCTGCTTCGTGCGAAAGCTCGGTTCCCTCCACCTTTCCCACCAGTTCGGGGATGGCGTGAATGGACGCTTGGTCGGATAGCAAAAGCCCCCTGCATTCCAAGTGTGCTTTTGAGTCCCCGTGCTCACCCACCAGGAGCCCACGAGCTTTTATCTGCGCTCTGTCCGTGGCGATAGCCCGCGCGATGACCTCCCCCCTGCTGCCCCTGCCCTGAAGGACCACTTTCGAGCCCACATCCAGATAGGAATTTTTGCCTCCGTGCAGGATGGTGTTGAAGCTGGCCCTTGAGTTCGCTCCCTGACAATAGGCAACCGGATACATCTGAAGGCTCCTCACGGGTTTCAAACAGATGTAATTGCTCACAAATGTCGCGCCAGCGTCCACCAGGACAGCGGTGCGCGGACGGGCATCGAAATTTTGGGCCCAATTGTGAACCATGGTGAAGGTGAGCTTTGCATTTTTCTTCACGTAGAATTCCGATACGCCGACGTGCAAGCCGCGACGAACATTCGGGTGAACCGCGCAGCCCGTTATAATCTGGGCTTCAGAACCTGGCTCCGCGATTATCAAGTTGTGGACATTCTGGTTGAAATTCTCCGTGGAAACGAAAAGACATGCCTGCAGGGGAAGGTCGATTTTTTGGCCCTCGAGTATCCTGATGAAGTAGCCCTGATCCCATTTTTGATCCACCAATGAGGTGTACTTGTCTGCATCAGCGTTGACGAGCCTCCACCAGTAATCCTTCACCCAGCGATACTTTTTGAGGGCGTCCTTTGTGCTCATTACTTCCGCTTTCCCTTCAAACGCTTTTTTGATCCTTTTGAAAACTGCGGACTTGTCTATCTGAAAGTAAGTGCCGGACCTTCCCCTTTCATCCGTCCTCACACCAACGCTCAGCGCCCTCTGGGTGATGTCCCTCGGCAAGGCGGAAACCGCACAGGAGGGCCAGGGCACGGCTTCTCTTTTGAAAACCCCGATATCCAAATCAGGACCCGATAGCGCTGGCCCTCCTACCGTTTTTGGCGGAGTTTTTTTACCTCTGGCCATCGCACCACCTGTAGCCCCGTTTCATGATCAAGTTGAATATCTTGCTCGGCTTCCCTGAGTCGAAAATCTTACCGTTGCATATCACGTGCGCCACATCTGCCTTGACGTAACGCAGAATGTGACCGAAGTGGGTGATCAGCAGACCCGACCGTCCCTTTAAGAATCTGCTTATCGCCTTGCCAATTATCTTCAAGTTCTCGATATCGACCCCGGAGTCCGGCTCGTCGAATACCGCAAACTTCGGCCTCTGGGCGAGCACCTGAAAAATTTCCGACCGCTTTAGCTCACCCCCGGAAAATCCCAAATTCAAATCCCTTTCTAGAAACTCCACAGGAAGGTTCACTATTTTGCTCAGCTCTATCTCGTCCACCTCCCCTTTTGCAAGGTATCGAAAAACATCGCCTAGCTTAACGCCACTTATCGGCGGGGGGTTTTGGAATGCCACCCCGATCCCCAGTTTCGCGCGTTCGGGCGTTGGCAGGGCGGTGATATCTTTGCCGTCGAACTGGATCCTGCCCGAGACGATGTGATATTTCGGAAACCCCAGGATTGACGCTATCAACGAGGTCTTTCCCGAACCGTTGGGACCCAGCAACACGTGAGTCTCTCCCTCGGGGACCTCTATGTTTACCCCATCCAGCACCAGCTTCCCTGCGATTTTGACGCTCAAATCCTCTATCCTCAGAATAGCCAAGCGCTCGCCCACTCAAAGTCAGCATTTAAGATGAGATAAAAGTTTTTCACGGCGGAAGCCCACCGACAACTCAAAAGGATTGTGATCCCGCGGTTCGTCGAAAGACAAATCAAACAAAATTTATTTTGCGTGACGTTCATCCCACTCTGGGTGCGAGATGAAACATGTCCACCTAGCCAGTACTCACCGGTCGCTTGGGGCGCAGCTCGTTGACTTCGCCGGGTGGGAGATGCCACTGAAGTACAGCTCCATTGCCGAGGAGCACATGGCGGTGCGTGAAGCAGCCGGACTCTTCGATGTCAGCCACATGGGTGAATTGGAAGTGCGGGGGTCTGGAGCAATAGAGCTCCTGCAACGCCTCACCTCCAACGATGTCGCCGGACTCGAGATCGGAGAGGCACAATACTCAACCGTTCTCAACGAAGCGGGTGGTGTCATGGACGACGTATTGGTATACAGAACGGGAAAACGGGAGTTCATCGTCGTTTGTAATGCCGTCAATGTCGAAAAGATAAACGGCTGGTTCTCGAGGCATCGGAATGAGGAAGTGATCGTTAGGGACATCTCCGCCACCACAGTTTTGTTAGCTCTTCAGGGCCCCAGGGCGCAGCAGATCCTTCAACCACTCACCACGCTCGACCTTGCCCAACTCAAACGGTACAGAGCAACGCGAACAGATGTCGCCGGCGTTCAGACGCTTGTGAGCAGAAGCGGATACACGGGAGAGGATGGTTTCGAACTCTTCATTTTCGACGAGCCCGCCACAAATCCCGTCAGGGCTGAGAAACTGTGGAAAACTTTACTGCAAACTGGCAGGGAAGCGGGGCTTAAACCCTGCGGGCTGGGAGCGCGCGACACCACACGATTGGAAGCCGGCCTGTGTCTCTACGGCAACGAGCTGACGGAAGAGATCACCCCCCTCGAGGCCCGCATCGATTTTGTGGTGAAATTCGAGAAAGGTGAGTTCATAGGTCGTGCCCCACTGTTAGAACAGAAAAGGTCCGGGCCCAAACGCGTTCGGATAGGACTGCGGATGCTCGAAGCGGGCGTGCCAAGACAGGGGTACGGAATTTTCAAGAGGGATGAAAAAGTTGGGGCGGTTACCTCCGGTACCTTCTCTCCGTTGCTCAAAATTGGGATCGCAATGGGCTACGCCAGGTCCGGGCTAGAGGCGGGGGATAAAATATCTGTCGAAATCCACGGAAAAAAACGTGCGGCCGAGGTGGTCAACTGGCCTTTTTACGATCCCGCACTGTACGGACATTCAAGACATTAGCGCGATGAAAGTATTTTGGCTTTCGATTACCTCAACAAATTTAGAGGCTCCGGCCAAGGTGCTTGAGTACCACCCGATTCCAATCCTCTTCAATCACCCCCGAAGCCAGCATGTTTTTAATATAATCCCAAAAACTATGTGTGATGACAAAAGTAGGGATAGGTCTTGCAGGGCTAGGCTTTATGGCCAGGGTTCACTCCAGAGCTTTGAGCAGGATACCGGAGGCAAGGATAGTCGCCGCGTGGTCGAAGTTTCCTGAGGAGCATGCCAGGTTCAGCGAATTCACAAGGAAACTGGGCTTTGAGGTTGAAAAATACTATACCGATCTCAGAAAAATGCTTGAGGACCCAAAGGTCGATGCGGTCATCTGTGCCATTCCCCCAAGGTTTGTCGGTCCCATTGCCGAGGAGATCATCCGATCCGGAAAACCCGCCATCGTCGAGTGCCCCCCGGGCGACACTCCGGAGGCGATAGACCGACTCAACGGGCTGGCGGAGGAAAGAGGTACCCGGGTGATGCCAGGCCACTGCTACCGCTTCGCCCCGTGCTTCAAAAAATCGAAAGAACTCATCGACGGAGGCAAAATCGGGAACCCGACGTTTGTCCATTTCAGGGAGTTCGTACCCGCGGACAGCCTCGCAAGACAATGGCCGCGAGGGTCTTGGATTTGGAACAAGGAAAGCGGCGGACCGATACCCACCATGACCGTTTTTTGCATGGACCTATCGCGCTGGCTTTTGAACTCTGAACCCGTCTCCCTGTATGCGACCCTCAAGTGGCAGGAGCTACCGCAATTCGGCACCTTGGGTTACACCGTGGCAAACGTGATAAAGTTCAGAAACGGCGTCACGTGGGTAAATGAGTTCAGCGGCAGTGTCGCGCAGACCATGGGTCCCCCCATGAAGATGGAAGTCATCGGCGAGAGCGGGGGTGCCGTTGTAGCGGATGGTCCCGAGAAGGTCGTCCTCTACTCCGGAAAAGAGGAGCAGAAGGAATGGCCATTCGAGCTGGTCCGGCCGGAGAGGTGGGGCCACAAACCGCAGGATGAGTATTTCATCAAATCTGTGGTGATCGGACGCGAGGAACCGGTGGTGAAACTGCAGGATGCAAAGAAAGCGTTGAAAATGTCTTTGGCAATTTTGGAATCATCAAAAACCGGCAGGGAAATCCGCTTCGAGTAAAGAAGTGTTGTGGTGTACCTTGACTAAAAAAACGGTCTTGGCACTTGCGGGCAGCCCGGTGAAGGGCGGAAGCACCGACACCCTACTGGATCAGGTGCTCAGAGGTGCAAGAATGAAAGGCGCGAGCGTGGAAAAAATCTACCTCCACGAGCTCGAGATAACCCCATGCAATTCCTGCGGCAAGTGCGAGAAAACGGGTGAGTGTCCCATCAACGACGATATGAAATGGCTTTACAAAAAACTGCTCAAATCACACGTGATTATCTTGGCATCGCCTATCTATTTCATGGGACTCCCTGCACAATCGAAATCCATGGTAGACCGCTGCCAGGCTATTTGGGTCAGGAGGTTTAAGCTGAAGAAAAAATTCGGAAAGGGAGACCGCAAGGGTTTTTTCGTATCCGTCGGAGGCATGGAGCGCCCGCATTTGTTCAGGGGGGCGGTTGCGACCGTGAAGGCTTTTTTTACGACCATCGGGGTGAGGTACGCGGGAGATCTGCTGTTCCCAAAAGTCGAGGATAAGGAAGACCTCATGAGACACCCAACGGCCATGAAGGATGCCCTGGAGGCAGGTGCGAAGCTCGTCAGCGGTTAGACAAGAGGGCATTGGGGAGGGTGGCTGGTTGTTCGTTCAAGGCTCAAGCTAGCGCTAGCTAGATGTGAGCAGGGGCCCCCATCCTTCCGACCGCATCTCGCTGTGGGGCAAGTTAGGGCGAGTATACCGCAATCCAGTAGATGTTTTCAGGTGGCCATGCAACTCCATCGACTTTGTCCAATAGGACAGGCGGTTTACCTTCGATCTCAATCCACAGGGCCACATCGAAGCTGTTCGCAGTTACATTCTCGACATTTACGTGCAGCACCGCGTTCCCCGCTTCAATACCTGAGTCCCAAACGGGAGTCGCGACTATTGATGTCGGAACCACTCCCAAATTGTGATTTACCGTACTTCCATGAACCACGTTCGTCGCAAGCCCACACTTTATCTTGATCGCCATCTTCTCGTAGGTTACTGCGCTGTCTCCAATGTCTTGGGTAGCGATGGTCCCGTCCAAAATTTCAGTCGTCGTAACTGCACCAGCTGCGATATCTGCCGCGGTGATTGTGTCATCTGCAATTTCGTCGGTCGTGACACCACCAGTTGCTATGTCCTCTGCAGCGATGGTGTCATCCGCAATCTTTTCCGATGTAACGGAGTTGTCCGCTAGGTCAATTGTGCCAATGTTTTCATCTTTAACCATCGCGCTCGTGATCGAGTTGTCGGCAATGTTCTCAATTGTTGCAAGCGCCTCGGCTGACAGCATGTCCTCCGTGATTGCGTTGTCAGCAATTCTGGATATCCCACTTGAAGCAATATCGGCGTCGGTGATCGTCCCGTCGGCAATTTTGTCACCGGTGACTGAGTTGTCTGCAAGTTCGGCGGTCCCCACGTCACCCGCGCCTATCGCTGCCGTCGGTCCTATAACAAGGGCTGCAGCAGCCGAGAGGATTGCAACAATCGAAACGATTACCGCTCCAATAGCTATCGACATTGACTTTTCCATTTTTCCACCTCCTCTCGAATTGGGTACTTCTATCGCGCCCCTCGCTCGGCGCTCACGACATAACAATAGAAGTTAGGTACCACGTGCTAAAAACGTAGAGCAGATCATGATAAGCCGGAGGATTTATCAAAAATTGAAACGTTGGCGCTAGGTACGAAGTTCACATCAAGTAGAAAAAAGGTGGAACATACTTCCCGATGAAATAGATGCCCAAAATTAACAGCACGAAACCGCACGTTAGAAGTATAGCCCGATAGACGCCCGTGCCCAAAAATTTGCGGCCTCTAGAAACCGAAAACGAGACGAGCGAAAACCAGCTGAGGTCCGCCGTAAAGTGCCCAAGCAGCCAAAAAACAACGCCACCCAGGGAGGCAACCAAGTATGCTTCCATGAGAGTGGCCAGTCCAATTGTCGTCCACCACAGTATTACACTTGGGTTCAGAAAGGTGCTAAAAAGGATACCTCCAACCACTGGATGATATTTGCTGACCACCGTCTCCCCGGCAACGGGATTTTGTATAAGTTTAACCACGCTGAGAAGCCCCAGGATGGTCAAAAGAATTCCACCCACCAATCCTATTATCACTTGAAAAAATTGACTCTGGAGTATCATCCCGAGTCCGATCATAAGCAAGAAGAGCAATACCAGCTCCACAAGGATATGGCCTGCTGCCGTGAACAACCCGGTCAACGCTCCATGTGTCGATGACTTTGCTACGATATAAGCCAACAGGGGTCCAGGAATGAGCACTCCAGACAGAGCTATAAAGAAGCCGATCGGAAACTGGGCCAGAATCTGGAACATCGTCCACCCCCACGGACATTTGAACAAAAGAGATTAAAATAGCACTGCCTCAGTAAAAAGGTCGATATGGTGGAGAAAACGAAATTCCTGCTCGACGAAAATGAAATTCCGAAAGCATGGTACAACGTTCAGGCCGACCTTCCAACACCGCTCGACCCGCCGCTGAACCCATCCACAAAGGAGCCGATCAGCCCAGATGCCCTAGCAAGGATTTTCCCGATGGAACTCATCAAACAGGAGGTCAGCAGGGAAAGATGGATCAGGATCCCGGAGGAGGTGCGTGAGGTCTATCGACTGTGGCGTCCGACTCCGCTTTATCGTGCTCGCAGGCTTGAAAAGCTCCTGAAAACCCCGGCCAGGATATACTACAAGTGGGAAGGGGTGAGCCCCCCGGGAAGCCACAAGCCCAACACTGCAGTAGCTCAGGCTTACTACAACATGAAAGAGGGAGTGGAAAGGCTCACCACGGAAACGGGAGCTGGGCAATGGGGCAGCGCGCTCGCGCTCGGGACCATGCTCTTCGGCCTGAAATGCACGGTGTACATGGTCAAGGTGAGCTACGAACAAAAACCATACCGGAGGATCCTCATGGAGACATGGGGAGCAGAGTGCGTCCCAAGCCCGAGTACGCGTACCGAATACGGCAAAAGCGTATTGAAAGAGGACCCGAAATGTCCCGGTAGCTTGGGCATCGCCATATCGGAAGCAATCGAGGACGCAGCGTCGCACGAGAACACCAAGTACTCGCTCGGAAGCGTGCTCAACCACGTGCTGCTCCACCAAACGGTCGTCGGCCTCGAGGCCAAGCGGCAGATGGAGATGGCGGGAGAATACCCCGATGTGGTGTTCGGGTGCGTTGGGGGCGGAAGCAACTTTTCTGGATTGGCATTTCCGTTCATCGCCGACAAGCTGAGCGGGAAAAAGCCGGAGCTCCGCGCAGTCTCGTGCGAACCAAGGGCATGCCCCACCCTGACCAAGGGCATCTATACGTACGATTTTGGGGATACTGCCGCCATGACCCCGCTCCTAAAGATGCACACACTCGGACATACCTTCGTGCCACCCCCGATCCACAGTGGAGGTCTGAGATACCACGGAGATGCGCCATTGCTCTGCAAGCTCACCAAGGAGGGTTATATGGAAGCTGCTGCGTACCACCAAAACGAGGTATTCGAAGCGGCCAAGCTCTTCGCCAAGGCCGAGGGCTTCGTCGTCGCCCCGGAGACTGCACACGCCGTAAAGGGTGTTGTGGACGAAGCCCTCAGATGCAAAGAAACCGGAGAGGAAAAGGTCATCCTCTTCAACAACAGCGGGCACGGACACTTCGATCTTGCGGCATGGGATGCTTTCCTTCACGGCAAGCTAGTTGACTATGAGTACCCAAAAGAACTCGTCGAGGAAGCCATTGCCAAAATCCCGAAGGTGTGAAAAAGGTGATGAAGGTGCCGCTTGCTTTCGTGTTGATAGACGTTGAGGCGGGGAAGGTCCAAGAAATAATAAACAGCCTCAAAAAGATTCCGGGTGTGACCGAAGCATACGGTGTTACGGGCCCGCATGACATCGTGGTCAAAATCCAGCTTCAGGGATTTGAGGAGGTCGCTGCGACGGTCAGCCAAAAAATCCACAAGCTCAGCGGTGTCAAAAACACCCTGACGATGTTCACGTTTGAGAGGATCTCCTGAAATCGACCACACCCGGGTGATAAGCTCTCCGGAAATTGGGAAATGATGGGTAGGGAATTCCGTCTCCATACTCTAAATTCCCGGGTTACACAATTTCCACCCTTTCAGTTTTGAAGCAAATTCTTTTTCTGGTCTTTCGATGCCCTAATGATGACTTGACACGTCAGTCCGCCCATCATTCAGATCATCGCCCTGCTCAGACGATGTCGTGACATCATCCGTGTCAATTTTATCTATCCTGACTCAACTGTAATAACTCTTGCGAACATTTTCCGGGATTGGGTGAAGTCACCGCATGCCCTTCAATCACCGAAAAGCGCATTCAGGATGATGTCAGGTTTAAACTCCACCAAATCCTCGTATCCCTGTCCCGTGCCCAGAAAGAGAATTGGCTTCCCCGTAACTTGTGATATTGAGAGGGCGGCACCTCCACGGGCATCGGCATCCATCTTACACAATATCGATCCGCTGATGCGTATAGCCTCGTCAAATGTTTTGGCCTGTTCTACAGCATCGTTCCCGGTAAGCGCGTCGCCAACGAACACGACAACATCCGGGTTAGTTACCCGAACGATTTTTCGCATCTCATCCATGAGGTTTGCCTCCGTCTGCATGCGACCTGCAGTGTCCACGAGAACCACATCAATTCCACGAGCCTTTGCGTGAGCTATAGCATCGTACGCCACCGCCGCGGCGTCAGCACCCCGGCGTTGTTTGACCACCTCCGCCCCAATACGTTCTGCATGAGTCTCGAGCTGTTCGATCCCCGCCGCTCGGAAAGTATCCGCAGCTGCAAGCACTACCTTGTATCCACGTCCCATCAGATACCGTGCTACCTTGGCCACGGTGGTTGTTTTTCCCGTTCCATTTATTCCGACGAAAACCAAAACGGCAGGTTCTCCACGAGCACGCTTCTCCTCGATGAGCTTGATGAGATCCAACTTTTTCTCCGGCGTCAGCACTTCCTCGATGGCCTTCCGAAGCACCTCATCGGCCAATTTTTTGGGGTCTTCCCTGAGCCCCAGTTTTTTGCCGATGAGCTCTGTTTTCACGCGTTCGATGATTTTATCGGCGACCGGGACCGCAACATCGCTCTCGAGTAGCCCCACCTGGAGATCCCACAGGATGTCCTCGAGGTCCTCTGGAGAGAGCTCTCTGCGGGAAATTTTCTTTATTGCCCTCCGCAGTTCTTTTGTCGGCTTAGCACGCTGCAATTTTGGTTGGGCCCCTGACGGAGGTTCCGGCCCAGTTTGCGGCACTGCGGGCGTGGGGCTTGACTGGACCTCCCTCGGAGCTTCCTTTGTCTCGTCCGTCGCTTCTGGAACTTCCGGAACTTTCCGAACTATGCGCTCTTTGACTTGCTTGAGTTTCCTCTTAAGTTTTTCAAACATTTCCGGATTGCCCTCGCGAGGATTCTCTGACCTTGTTCAGGATTTTTTCGGCTTCCGGTCTAAGCGACTCGATACGTTCCTCTATCCGCCTCAACTCCTCCCTGGCCTGACGTGCTGCCTCCTCCAATTCGGAGGTCCTGGACTCCAAGAATTTTAGTGCATCGGAAGCCGATCGTTCAGCCACTACGTCCGCACCCAGCCCGGTAAGCACCTTGTCCGAATCGGAAATTTTAGCGCTGATGAAAGAATCCGACCCAAGGGGCACGAGGATGTCTGTCCCCGGCTTCAGATCCTTCACCGTCTTGATCGCATCAATCGTCATGGAAACCTCTGTAAGCGAGGAGGTAAGCAGGGAGATGTGGTTGCGAAGCGACTCCACGACTGCCTGGTAGCTGTTGAGTAGAGATACCACATGTTCTAATCGTTCGCGTTCCTCGTTCGTCAAACGCTCCATCCGATCACGCACCTCCTCGGGTTGCATCATTTGATGTCTCCCCGGGTTTCACCTCGACCACCATATCTATATTGATTTGGTTTCGTTTGAGCTTATGTTTGCTTCCAAGATCCGAATAAACCCGCTCGAGCGCATGCCCTCTGGACAGCGCAGGCACCTCCTTGCTGAACCTTTGACGTTCGAGACCCTGTTTGAACCATCCGCTAATCCTGTACCTCTGCATTTCCCCACCCTAGACAAATCCCAATGCACTTTCTATGCGACCAAGTTCCGGCCCGGTGGTGGTCATCCCGGCTATGGCACCGTTCGAATTTGCCACGATACATAATCCCACGAACTCTACCCCTCCGCACGCAGTCCCCACATCTGCAGGAACCTCGAGAATTTTCTCAACAAGCTTTAATTCGTTTTCGGAAACGTCTGGATGTAAAAGTGCCCCCCGGTTTGTCGCGACACCCGCCGCCCCAACATTTTTTATACCTGCTATCGTTCCTCGTTCCACCCGGACCTCCAATCTTTTGGCTATATCCTCGACCACCTCATCCGGGAGATCTGGATTAACGAGGGCTCCGTGATCATTTGCCAGTACGAGGTTCCCAAATGCTGTGAACTTCCCGGAGACCTGCTGAACGTCCACACCCAATCCCTCAAATTTTTCCTCGTTTTCCACATCAAACAGGTCAGAGAGGATCAACCCGCTGGAATTTCCGGTCATCAAAATACCGATCAACGGGCTTTTTCCAACGATGCTTTTGATGAGGGGAACGTTAAGGACCTCCCGCGCTTCCTGATCCCTAAAATGAAATTGTGAAGGAAACACGGCGACCCTGTCAGTGCACATGGCGAATGCTCCAAGATATGGGATTTGATTAAATCCCATCCTGATGACCCGCACTTCACCGCCCCGGCTCCACTGCGAGAAAAGCCTTCACGGACCCATCGTCCTGCTTTACTGCCCGTATCCTTATCTTTGAGGGAGGAGACCCAGCTCCCTGCTTCCAGAGCTCGCCGTTTAACTTTGTGTCCAACTTTACCTCCTCGGATTTCATGTGTCTCATCAAAAACTTTCGTACAAGCTTGGATGCCTTTTTCGCCCTGAGGGATCTGGGCGCCCGCTTTACCTCCCGCAGTGGGACCACATAAATGCGTTCCTCGGGCACAAGCTCACCTCACGGCTTTATCCGTTGCCTCCGCCAGCTTCTACGTTTCACATGAGTGCGTATCCTGCCCCTCGTCTTGGCCATCACCCACAGGGGAGCCCTTCTCCTCAGCTTCGCCGCCCTTCCCAACCTCCGTTTCACTGCTGCGGGTTTGTTCTTAGCCAATTCAAGCCCTCCTGATCCTGAACTCCCGTTTTCGTTCTTGCAGCCTTGCAAGAATTTCTTTGAGCTGTGAATCCGTGATCTTGGATGTGAGCTGGCCTGATTGAGCGAGTTGAATCAGCTGAATCTCTATCTGCTCCGCAAACTCGGGTTTTACCGCGCGAATATTGGCCAGTCGAGTTCTAGCCTCCGGGGTAAGGATCTGGCGTATCGCTGCACGCTTCTGTAATTCATACTCCCTCTTCAGTTCGGCCTGACGTTGCTGTTCCCTGAGCTGAGCCTGGTATTCCATCAATTTTCGTTTGCGCAATTCCTCAAGTTCGTCCTCCAAATTCACCGCCCCCTGTCTTCACACTTTTAGCTATTTTTTCAAGCATCGCCGCGCCTTTACGTGTCACCTTTCGCCCTGAGCGCTCAACTTTGGTCACCAAACCGGCCTGCTCCATTTGCTGAAGGATCGTCCTGATGATTTTCCCTCCACCCTTCCGCGCATGCTCGGGGGACTGCCCGCGATTTTGTCTCCCCCCGTAGTAGGTCCGGAGCCTTGAGATCCCAACGGGTCCATCTATGTAGACCCGCCGTAGAACCGAAGCAGCACGCATGTACCACCAATCAGGCTGTTCCGGAGGGCGCTCTTTGTGCACCCCGGTTTTCACGAAGTGGCTCCACTCCGGAGGCGTGAGTTCCTTTATCTTTTTCAACTCCTCGCACGTCTGCCTGATGAGTGCCTGTGCGGGAACCTCTCTTACCAACATCCTGCTCCCCAATTTGTCCTTTGCTCTCCAAACCATTTGAAACCTACGATATTAACTTTACCGCCGGAATCCCTTGAAGGAGGCAGAGGCAACCTGTAGCCTTCGGTTTTGGTTGGGTCCGGTTTTGAGCTGGGTGAACCCGGAAAGAAGTTCGTCGGGAACTTCACAGGGCTCAGCATCTCGGGGAAGAGCTGGCAAAGCTGGGACGATCCGGACCGACGCCCGTGGGAATGGAATCCCTGCTCGGTGCCTCGGCGGAAGCCGCGGCCGTGGGGCAACTCCCGTCGCTGAAGGACGGAGCCCGCGAAAGGTGGAAATGGTTCACCGTTTCTCTTTTTCCCTTGAAAGGAGTCTTGGCCTATATGGAAGACGCACAACGCGGCCGCATTTGAGACAGGTTATATTCACGCGGCCAGAATGAAGCCGCACGCGACATGTGGAACCCGGCACCCAGAATGAGAGACACTTCCTGCAGAACTTCCGTTTTAGATAGGCGGGGAGCCTGACGTTGTATCTTGTCTTTATTTTCCATGAGAGCTTGACATACCGGTCTGCGCGTTCTGGATGCTGCTTGAACACCTGTCCTGCCAAGTCAAGAAGATACTCAATTCTCTTCTTAGCCAATTTTCTGAGCTCCTCTGCCCCGCCTCGAGTTGTTCTGCGAGCACACATTCTTCACTTCCTCCACCTAAGTTCTGAGATGCCAAACGTGTCCTCGTAAGAATAAATGGCCCTACCAACCACCGTGGGGGCGCGGAGGAGTTCTGGATCTATGCACACAAGTTCATCCGAAATTTTATCCACGTCCGACAGGAAATCCCCCCGGGAAAAACCCCCAATCACCACACACACATCGCTTTCCAAGGAAAGACCCCGGTAGATCTCGCTCCAGAGCCTTCGATTTCCCCTGTCGCTGAATGTTATGACTTTTTCTGGACTGATTCGCTGGAGGATAGTCTCCAAAGACGCGTCCTCAACGCGCAGAAACGGCTTTTCCTGTGGAACCTTACCCGTGAGAAACAGCTGCTCCATCAGTCCCTCAAACCTATACGAGGCTCTGGGCAGGTTAACGGATGGACTGACTGTTATAAGTTTATCTTTTCTGGTATGAATGTATATTCGCAAAAGTCCCTCACGGTTGAGCGGAGTATCCAGCGCAGTCAGCAGGACCATGTGGACGATATCCGGTCTGCCTCTCCTCTCCCAATCTTGTAGCTTTCTCATGGCAGGAAAATGAAGGCTTGAATTTAAAATCAACTCCGTGGGACGTCTGCCTTTACGCCGAGCGAGCCTCCGGATAACTGGATGTCCCGCTATCTCGGGAGGCACCTGCTCCAGCTCCGAATCTGCTAGGATGAGATGAAGCACAGGACCCACCACTACATCCAGCAGATCCCTAAAGTAGGAGCATGAGACTCACACAAAGAAAGCATGCTTTTGAATCCTATCAGTGAACACACCACCGTTACTTCTTGAAAAGATAGACTCACAACATGTCTTTGCGCTTGAATGCGAATATGCTCAGACCGAAAAGTATGACGAAGTAGATCAGAATAACAATCGCGCTGAGTATTGGATTGGGAAGCTCCAGATATGACTTCATCCCGAAAATGGTGGTCGTCCCAGGCATCGATGTCCCACCAAACGCGTTTATGGACCCCGCAGCGTGGGTGAGCAAATACCACGGTTCATGCCCCATGTCCACCAAAAATGATTGCAGGAGGGGCATCACCAAAAACAAAATTAAGAATGAGAGTGTTCCGGCGACCATGCCGTTCCCGGAGACTGATCCAAATAGAAACACGAACCCAAGCACGGCGCATCCGTAGAGGAAGGCGAGAGCAAACGAGCCAAAGATGCTCTGGGGCACCGTGCCATACAGATAGAGGGTGGAAATCACGCATCCGATGTAGAATATTACTATCGACCAAAACACGTAAAGAAGCGATGCCAAAAATTTCCCGGCGATCAAGACCGAACGCTTTACGGGATTTGAGAAGATTATGTACCCCGTCTTGCTTTCAAACTCAGATGTCACGTTGTTTCCGGCAAAGAAAATAGCCGCGAGAGGAATGAACAAAAACACTGGAAAGAGAAAAGTCCCCGAAAAGATTTCGGCTGTCGGAGGTCTGGAAGGAGAAAGTACAAGTATTATCGTGACAATCACGGAAGCCAATCCTATGAGGAAGATGTTCCCCACTATGCTCTTCCAGTTTTCGAACTCGGACTCGAACTTTACGATGGTGCCGATCTGTTTTAAATCACTTGGCGATGCTGGCATTTGAATCACTCCTCAACGAGCTGCAGATACACCTCTTCCAAAGCTCCAACCGATGGCTTGAACGAGACTATTTTTGCTCCAATGTTTCCCACGAGCTCCGCGTGCAGCTCCGCACATGTGTCTCTGTCCCCATCGAAATTTATCTTCAGGATATTCCCACCGTTCCCATCGGTCACGAGTGACCTCACCGGCTTCAACCTCCTTATCTTTTCAAGCTGAAGAGTGGAAAGAGGACGTACCGTCTCTATTTCAACCATCCTGATGTTGAAAATTTTCTCAAGATTTTCTATTCGATCGTATGCCAGCAACCGGCCCTTGTTGATCAAGGCAACTGTGTCGCATATTTCCCGCGTCTCATACAGCATGTGCGACGAAAAGAGGACGGTCTTTCCCTGTCTGACCAACTCTTTCGTCATATCCCTCACATGGCGTATTCCCCGAGGATCCAGTCCCAGAGCTGGTTCATCCAAGATCAAGATGGAAGGATCATGCAAAATTGCTTGGGCTATTCCCAATCTCTGCACCATGCCCAATGAGAACTTTCTGACCTTGGTCTTCGCCCACTGGGAAAGTCTCACCAGTTCCAGACACTCCTTGGCTCTTTCCCGGAGCTCGGGAAACTTTAATCCACGAAGTTTTCCGAGGTAATACAGGATCTCCAGCGGAGTTCTGTTCCTGTAAAAAATGGGCACCTCTATCAAACATCCCACATCATTTAATGCGCTCTTTGGATCACTGGCGGGATCTATCCCATTTATATAGGCTCTTCCCCTGGTGGGCCGGATCAGACCGCAGAGAAGTTTTATCGTGGTGGACTTTCCGGCCCCGTTCGGTCCCAACAGACCGACACATCGCCCCCGTCTTATCCTCAAATTTAGGTTGTCCAATGCGAGCAATGATCCATATTTTTTCGTCAGGTTCTCCGTGGTGACGACTTCCAAATTATCCCTCCGTAACAATTGGGAAGATAATTTATATTTGTTATGGTGCGGCAGGCGGGATTCGAACCCGCGCCGCGAGCTTTTTGCGAGATTCATGGCAAGCTCGTGTCCTTTTTGGGAGCGTTTTAAGTGCTCAAACCAAGCTAGACTACTGCCGCACCACTAAAAATCCGCAGATATCTGCAATTAAACATTTTGCTAAAGCCAAAATACATCTGATTGGGTAAGCTCCTGTGGGTCCACCGGAATTAATGCGAGAACAAAAGTGAAGAGATTTTTCATCGGTTTGAAGCATCGCGATGACGGGACCTTCCAACAAATTCAACCCACAATTGCACCAAACACACACCCGCCAATGATCGCACCAGCAGTGAAAACCCCCAATGCCACGGGCAGAGCATTTACCATTGCCATGCGTTTAACCACCCCATCGCCACCGAACTCTATCTCAACCACGTAATTGACCAAGATGACGGTGAGTATCACCACATAAATCCCCAGGACTAGGAGAAAAACTGGAGAAGACACGCCCGAGAAGTTCAGAAAACCGAAGGAGGCCGTCTTGGATGATAGCACTCCCTGCATTCGCGCCGATATCGAGACCACGAACGGGGCAAAAAATAGGGCGACCGAGCGCATCGAAGTCACCACCTCCCCCATCGACCGTCTCAGCTCCGCCTCTGTGGACCTGAGCTTTTGAAGGTGGTCAGACATCTGCAGGATGGCCTCCCCTGCTGCACGGGTGCTTCGCTCAATGACATCTACCAACATTTTGAGGGTACTTCTGACCACACCCGAATGAACCTCTCGCAAGGCTCCTCGATCCTCGTCGAAAAATGCCGTGCGAAGCCCCATCCCGCCAAATCTTATGTTGGAAGATGCCTCCCTGAACACCTTGGCCAGTTCTGTACCGTTCATGGTTTTCGAAACGTGTTCAAACGCCTCCTCAGCGGGGGCCCCTTCACCTATCCGGTTTCCCAGCTGAAGGAGGGCATCGCAGAGGTCGTTCTCCATCCGAACGAGTTCCTCGCGTCGCCTAAACGCCTGTACCGTGGTCACATAAAGGTAGAAAACCACGGCAAGCACCACTCCCCACAACGCCGCAAGGGCTGTGATGTCCGGGGGAGCACCAAGAATAACACCCGTCGAGGGCGGCGTCACAAGAATCAAGAGCGAGGTAACGGCCGAGCGAAACCGACACGGCCGAAGCGCGAGCTTTGGAGATCGAAACGTGACGGGGCGTTTATGGAGCACATGATTGCTCAACCCGTACACCAGAGCTGGAAGGACGAGACAGTACAAAATTACAACGTGGATTGCTCCCACCTGCACATTTATCGTCGAGAGCACTGGTAGGATCACCACGATGACAAGTGGGAGCAGCACCCCCATGGTGTAGATCAGGAGAGTTGGCAGGTAGATGCTGGCAGCAAAGTCGCGCATCCGATCACGAGCGCCCTGCAGCACTATCTTCAGTGCCCTGTCGAGAGTGCGCGCTCGGCTGTTTCCCGCACGCTCGTCTACGGAACTGCGAATCAGGTGGATTGAATGCTCAAGTTCCGGACATGCGCGTTTCCAACGTTTCGCAAATTTTGATAGCCCCTCACTTACGCCCGGATGCAAGCGGAGATGCCACTCGGAGATGCTTCTTTTCAGCTCGCGTCCCATTTCTCCCTCAAGTTGCTCTCCGGCAAAACGGACGGCCCGCTCCAGGTTGGGGACCACTTTCATCGCCATCGTGAGATATCCAATAAAAAATGGAACATCGTCCCCCGACTCCAGCTCCTCACGCCTCTTTCGCCGTATATTGGGAAGCCACATCAAGCATCAGACCGTCCTAAAATTCCGTATCAAACCCTACACCTGATCCGGAGATTTTTTCTGGCTCCGCCCTGAGTTTCTCGAAGCACGCGACCGCCTCCGTTCTTCACCACCCCAACCGACTCCCGACAAAAATCCGCCCGTAGGATACGGAAAGACACGGTTTTTGGCAGCAGTTATATCACCCTCTCAGCGGTGGAATGAAACCATTCGCGCCAATCCCTGAAAAGTCGGTTGTAGTTCAATTTGCCCTCTCTAAGCTGAGCTTCAAAAAGCGCGTGCCAGACCAAATTGGACGGAACTACAAAATCGGCTTCCAGAAGCTCGGGACTCTGAAGCCGCTCTGCCGTTTCGACAATTGTGCGCTGGACTTTGGCCCTGAACTCCAAGTTACACATGACCTCGCGGGGTCCCACCCCCCACTTCCGGGCTATCTCTTCTATGAGCGTCGCTCTCTGCTCCCGGAGGATCCTAGCTGGCCTGAGCTCATCTGCCATCCGGTCGTAATACATCAAACTTTCAAACCCGCCCTCCAGGGTTGGATCCCTGCACCAATCCTTCTTCACGCCAGTTATCTGCACAAGCCTGCGGGTTCGATTAGCGCTCCCCCTCACACGTATTGGCGCGGCCGTGACGATCACATCTGTGGCTTTAAAGGAACTCGGCGAAATTCCCAAGTCGTGAACCACGCGCTCGAAAACCTCCCGAGGGGTGGCTCCGTGAATGGTGCCCATGACGGAATTTCCAGCGGCACCCACGCGCATCGCCTCATACAGGGTACGGGCGTCCTCTCCACGGACCTCCCCCACCACAAGCACAGATTCTCCGAGTCGGAGAGCCACCCGGAGAGCGTCCTCAGCCTTCAGTTCGATATTCCCGGCTGAAACCACGGGCTGCACACAAAGCGACTGAACCTTGAAACCAAGCCTTCTGAGGTGTTCTACCGGAAGTTCCAGCGTGTCCTCAAGCGTGAGCACGCGGAATTTTGGCAAAAGTTCGAGCATCAGGGCGCCCAGCAACGAGGTCTTCCCGGAGCCGCGGCTACCGGTCACCAAGATGGAAAGCTGTGCATCCACGAGAAGGCTGAGCAACCCTGCTGCATAGGGCGAGAGGAACTTCACCCTGATGAACTGGGGCAGGGTCCAGGGGGTGGGCTTGTGGCGACGTAATGCGAATGCCGGCCCGCCAGGACTCAGAGGCCGTCCCACTGCGGTTATCCTGACCTCTCCGAGGTTCAGGTCCAACACTGGATCGGCTTCAGAAAACGGGCGTCCACTCACCGCTCTGAACCTGGATATCAGGGACTCTGCCTCATCAGGAGTGAGAAAGATGTTCGTCAAACACTCCTCGTAGTCTCTGTGATAGATATGTACGGGCGTTGTTCCCACCGGGGCGTCCACATAAATGTCTTGGACTTTTTCGTCGGCAAGCAGGATTTCGATCACGCCGAGTCCAGCCGTGTACCGGGCGAGATGCTCAGCAAGTCTGCCGAGCTCCGGGGGAGAAATCCTGAACCCATGCTCATCCACGAGATTTGCCATCGTGTGTTTGACCACCTGCGCGACCTGCTTCCTGGCCCTAAGAGGGTTTACATCCAGATACGGCGCGCGTTCCACCATGAGCCGCCAAGCCCGCTGAATCAATTCCGCATGTTCCCTGGGAAGGTGGTACTCCGGAGGAAGAAGAAAATAGTAATTTTGAAGCCCTCCCGAAAGGCGGTATATCCTGACCCCACAACCCTGCACTTCATAAGAGCTCACAAGTTCGGAATTGGGTGGAGGTTCAAGCTTGACACGGGAGGACAAAAACCTAGGTCGGACCTTCGGCTGGAGGATCTTCCCGTAATCCCTCCTGCCGTGGTGTCCCCTCAGCAGGGAAGAATTTTCCAGTTGATGTACGACCGGCTCCAGCACTTTCTTTACGAGAGAAGAACGGCACGCTCTGCACTTTTTTGCGCCGCGTTTAGCCCTCTCCGACATCTCACGCAAAAATTCCTTGAACTCGCGGAGACCAGCGGCCGGGTCTCCTGCCACCACCTCAAAAGCCCGTTTCATGCGCTTTTTCCAAATAGGTTTGCAGCGCACACATCCTTCGGGCGTCAGCTCCGCAAACGACCAACAACTACTCTCCGAGATGATCCTTGCTATCTCTTTTAGGGCATCAAGTCCGGGTCCCACGTATTCACGTTCATATATCCCGGATAGAACGACAGAATCGATATCGGGATTTTCCATAATGCCCCGGATAACCCCCCGCATGCAGCGCTCTGATTTTTCGACAGACGCGCCCCCGGCACAGTCGGAACACTTGAACTTCATCACCAGTTTATCATCCAGGGTCAAAAGAGAGCGACTACAACTCATCCTTTTCCCTCCGGGGAGTGCCGCTAGGTCTTGAGGTCAAAAGATCCGGTTTGCCGTAAGCTCCCCTAAGCTCTGCAAGATTATGCTCTGCAACCGACAATCTTCGCTCCAATCCACGAAGTCGTTGCTCCAGTAATTTTATGTCATCTCGAAAGATGGAGATCCATCTCCCGTGCTCTGCTAGGACTGCCATCTTATCTGCCCGTTTGCGGAGACCCACCACTACCTCACCTGGTCCCAATAACCTAACATATCTTCACACGGAGACATGGTAGGTTGGTTTTCAAGTCCTCGATGAACGAGGACCCCCGAATACCAGGGATTTTCGGGTAGCCTCTGTCGCAGCGAACCGCAACTTCATCGTGCACCAAGCTTTCAGCCTGATGCAGGGCGGTAAGCCCGCTTCCCGCGCTTAGTCTACGTCTCGGACTTCCAGCGCCCTCATTCGACGCGACACCACGCGGGATCTCATCCGAAGATGAGCGTAAAGCCTTGAACGCCCCGTAGTCGAGAACCTTGAGGGCGAACGCCGCGGCGGAGCACTTGTGGACATCTAGCCCAACGAGCGGTGCGAGGCGCTCACCAAGCTTCGTCGTGTAAGCCTCGCTCCGCTTCTCCGCACCGCACTTGTGCTTAAGGACCGAGCCTAGTTTATGGTGGAGGATTCGCTTCACTTTTCGGTTGGCCCCGCGATTCGCCTTGAAGCGCGCCGTGTTGAGCTTGCCATACACAATCCTTGCGTTGTAGTGCCGGGCGATGTTGCGAATCTTGTTCGCGGTCGCGTGGAGCAGGTTGTTTGTTTTACTTGTCGAGGCGTGCTGCACCTCATGGCAGTTGATCCACCCGACCGCGAGCACTCGCTCTTTTTCCGCAAAGTCGACATGACCAGCGTTAATATCGAGCGCCATCACCCGCCTCGGCTCTGGCTTCGGTTCCTCTGGGACTTCAACTACGATCCGCACGTCGTGCCCCTTGTCATCGTTGCAGCGCTTGATCACCACAGTGTAGGGCCTGTTTCCGTCGAGCAGGTGACCGTAGCGCTGGAGGTACTTCTCGTGGATGAAGATTTCAGGGTAGATCCATCGCTCGCTGAACCCCTGTTCAGGCGGAGCATTGATTCGGAGCATGAATTTGCCGTTTTCCTTGATAATCCGAGCGTTCAGGTT
>CAZMCI010000015.1:0-7656 GCA_964564905.1 Hadarchaeota archaeon (SeqCode)
GTCAAACTAGGAAACATTAACGATGTTAACAAAGTTAATGTTTTTTAGGAACTCCGACCCAAAATCTAAAGGTTCAGGATGGTCTCCTTCAAGGTGTCCATCGCCAGTACCGTGTGTACGCTTCTCACGAAGTCAAAAGATTGTATGTGTTCTTCGATAAATCTATTGAGGTCATCCACGTTTTTGGCCCGTACTTTGATCATCAGGGCATACGGGCCCGTTGTCCTGTGAAGTTCACAGACCTCATGATGACGGATCAAAGCCCGTATCAGTTCGTGCATCGACCTTGGGTCCACATCCACACTCACAAAAGCGGCGACGGTATACCCGTATTTTTTTGGATCTATCTGGGCAGAATATTTTACTATCAAACCTTTTTGTTCGAGCTGTTTGATCCTCCTTCGAACCCCGGAGGTGCTCAGACCAACTTCACGTCCCATCCTGTTTAGCGAAATGTGGGCATCGCCATTCAGCATCTTCAAAAGTTTCAAGTCGACACTGTCCAAATCTCGACCCCCCGGTCCAACCTCGGCGTTAAAGTGTAAAAGTTTCGTTTATTTAATCTTTTTGCGGCGAATTTTGCACATCAAAGCTCAATTATCTCCAATTTTTCGGCAACGGAGGTGCACGCTTTTATCAGCATATCCCCCCACCGTTTTCCGTCGTTGAATAACAGCACCCGTTCATAGTGCGCACCGTGAAGTTGAAGAAAGCGACGGATGGACTCGGCCGCGCTCCTGATCTGTTCAGGGTCCAGCTCCTTGGGCGCTTGAAGCTGTCCGAGGGGGTATATCTCGTCCAGCTCTTCAGGGATAACTCCAAAAGGGGGGATGACCCTCACCAGGTGTGTCCTCTCCGGCTCAGGAAGTTTTGGCCGTTCACGGTCAAACGCGGGCAGGATGGCCAATATGGGCAGTGGTGGCGGCCTGTATCTCTCCTCTAGCCTGCGTGAGTGGCGCAGGACCTCAGGTCGCATTGCGGATTCTCCCCCCGAGTAGTAAAAAGCGGACTTTTTGGTAACCGGGTCGAAACGTTCGATGAAACTGGAATACCTCAGAAGTCTTCTGAGTCCCTCCAACAGCAGTGGATGGCTTCGGCACCTAGCCTGAACGTGTTCCCATAGTTTTCCCTCGATTATGGACTCCCGTATGCGCCGAAGCTCTCCAAATGTCACGTGGAGATTATGTGTGGCCAAAAGCCTCACTCGTTTTTCCTCAGAGAGCTCGCGTACCTCTTCAGGTGAGTTCTTTACGCATACGGGACATTCGCATGGAAAATATGAAAGCTTCTCTAGGTGAAAAGTGCCTTCCGGTGTCAGGTATCTTCCGTCCCGCGCGTAAAGCACGTACGCTGCGGAGTCGAAAAGATCGCATCCCATGGCGACGGCCAGCGCAAGCATCATCGGATGTCCAGCTCCGAACAGATGGATCGGACGGGAAAGGGGAAGATTTTGCTTTGCAGTCATGACGAGGTCCACCAGTTCGGCGTATCTGTACTCTTCGAGAAGCTCTACGGGACTTCCTATCGCATGGATGTGGTAATCGAGCTTTCCGATCTCCCTTGCGGATTTAGCCACGAGGTCACAGAAGAGCCCCCCCTGCACTGGCCCACACCACATCACGCGCTGGTTCGAACGCAACCTGATGGCCTCTCTGGCCCGTTCGATCGTGATCTGCACGGTTTCCTCGGCTTTCTTTCTTGTGGTGTGTGCACCCGTGGGAACGTCGAGTATCGTGGCTATGTCTGGAGAAATCGCATCCTGATATCTGACGATGTCCTGTGGTGAGGTCTCCACGCTTCCGTAGCGAAGTATTTGGTACCCGCCGCTGTCGGTCATTATCGGACCGTTGTAACCAAGTATGCCGTGCACGCCATTTTCCACGGCTTCATCGCCATAGCGTTTTTTGATCAGATAGGCGTTCGTCATCATCAGCTCGGCACCAAACTCCTGTCGGATCTCGGTTGGGGTCAGGATGACGTTTGATGGGTCTATGACTGGCATCAAAGTGGGTGTCGTCACCTTCCCATGAGCCGTGGTTAGCTTGCCGACCCTACCCAACCCATCGCGATGTAAAATTTCGAAGATTTGACCACCAACGAAGATTACGGGTATGTATCAAAAAGTTTGTCCACGGACAAAATCTCAACACACTGGATATTTCCCTTTTGCCAGATCTTCGCAGAATTCACCTATACGTTCAAGTTCCTTGTCCACAATTTCTCTTATCTCGTCTTCGACGCTCTCCAGCTTCACCCCTTGCTTGGTGATGACACGGGCTGCTGCTATGGCGGGCTGATCGATTGGCTTGCCTATCTGGCTCACCAGCCACACGTAGACCTCCCTCAGGTCTGGAACTTTGGAGTGAATCTCATTTGCGATCTTATGGCTCAGAATGTTGTATATCTTCCCAACATGACTGACTGGATTTTTTCCGGCGGCTGCTTCCGATCCAACGTGACGGTTGAGCGGGATGACTCCGTTCGGCCTGTTGCCCCTCCCCACTTGTCCGGAGTCAGCGCCGTCAGCACTGGTGCCGAGCACTGTCAAGTAAACTCCATCGGCACCCCTTCCCTTCATGTCCAGGGTGTTCAATTTCAGTTCCACGCGCTTAAAGCTCCCATTCTCTCCCACGAAAGAACGCAACTGCTCGAGGATCTCCTCCTTTCTTTTGAAATACTCCTCTTCGCCCTCGACGAATCTGTCGACAAATGCCGCCCCAACCGTCAGGGTAATATCGTGGTTTTTGCGGAATCCCATCACCTTCACGTCCTCTCCGACCATGGGGAACTCCTTTTTGAATTTCTTCGAGTTAAGGAACCGCTCCGTCCTCAGCACGAGTTGCTCCGTAGGGGTCATCGGTGCATACCCGACGGCAGCTGAGGTGTCGTTTGCGCTGAGGATCCGTCCCCCCCGTTTGAAAATGTCCGTCAGTGCGGCAGAACCGGGTTTAAGTTCGACCTGATATCGAACGTGTTCATCGGGGTCCACAAACCTCAGGTTTTCCTTTATCCATTTTTTCGCCGCGTTGATTGCTATCTCCTTCACCGGGACTTGAGTCCCCTCCAGCTCCATGGTGGCCCGGTCTCCGAATATGAGGAGCATGGGTTGTTTTACTTCTCCCCCTCCGAACCGGGTTTCGACCTCACCTGCCACCAGCAGCGACTTGTCCGCGTTGTGATGCAGGATCACACCGAATCTTCTCAGGTATTCCCTGCTGAGTTCAACTGAGACGCTGTCCAAGACGGCATCACATATAGAATCCGGATGTCCAAGCCCTTTCCTTTCGACGATCTCCAATCTTTGGTCTTCCAGCGGTGCTTGCTTGAATTCCTCGACCACGATGTTTCTGGTCAAACTCACGCCTCCTGCTCTTTGGTCAGTCAAGAGTATTTATAGGTTTTGATATAAATATAACTGGGGGGAATAGTTGGCAATTTTGAAGCCTTCCGAGGTAAAAATGGCGCGCATCCGGGCCGGGCTGACCCAGGCCAAGCTTGCCGAGCTGGCGGGCGTGACGCAGGCGTATATAGCCAAGATCGAGGCTGGAGAGGCCGATCCTAGGGTTTCCACACTCGAGAAAATCTCTCTTGCCCTCGAGCGGGCCACTACCGGCGGGCGACGCGCCACGGTGGAAGAGCTCATGTCATCACCGATAATTTCGGTAAAGCCCCACGACAAGACAGAACAGGCCATCCGTTTGATGTTGTCCAACGACATCTCACAGCTTCCGGTGCTTGAAGGTGGCGTTCAGGTTGGATCCATATCCGAGACGACGTTTATCCATAAAATAACTTCCGGGGAAGACATATCAAAACTGCTCAAGCGCAGCGTCACCGAAATAATGGACAACCCCTTCCCCACCGTGAGCAAGGATGCCGATATCGAAGTTGTGTATCATCTGCTCGAACACGAACCAGCTCTGGTCGTGGTCGATCGTGGAAGGTCTGTCGGAATCATTACCAAAGCCGACGTTTTTAAGCTCATGGGGCAGAAAGAAGAGTGAACGTCTTCCTCACGGTTTTTTATCTCATCTGGTGAGAGATAACATTGGTTTCATGACCGAGGTCAGGGAAAGGACCGCTAAGTGGATCGCAGGCGATATAACACTCTCCGAGGACCACGGGGCGGCCTTAAAACGGTGGCGGGAGAGGTTTGGATTGACCCAGACCGCCTTGGCGGAGCTCATCCACATCTCTCCGTCCGTTATAAGCGACTACGAGGCCGGGAGGAGGAAGTCTCCAGGAGCAGCCACTATCAAACGCATAGTGGAGGCATTTCTAGAGATGGACGAGAAAAGAGGCGGAGGTGTGCTGAGGAGTTTTTCCCACGTTTTCGGGACCAGGTTGCCTCCGGATGTCGTGCTCGAGATAAGGGAGTTTGGCGAACCGGTGGACGGGAGGACCATCTGCAAGGCCGTGGATGGGGAGGTAGTGGTCGACAAAGAAATGCTCAAAAGGAAGGTCTTTGGATATACGGTAATAGACAGCCACAAAGCGATCCTCGGGCTCTCGAGCGATGATTTCCGTCGTTTATACGGGCTCACTACAGAGCGCGTGCTCGTCTTTACCGGGGTCACCACGGGCAGGTCCCCCATGGTCGCCATAAAGGTCATAGGGATAACTCCCGGGATGGTGCTTCTCCACGGGGTGTTGAAGACAGCCGACCCAGTTGGGGTGAAAATAGCGAAACTTCTCAAGGTGCCGCTGGTGATCTCCAAACTTCCGTCCGTGGAGGCACTCTTGGAGAATCTCCGAAAGTGCGCCCGATAGGTCTGCGCACTTTGCTACGTCAATTGCCGATGTTTTTTTCGACAGTAGAAAACTTTTTATCGGCCCACAAAACCATAAACAAGAAAAATTGCTCAAGGGAGAAAAAGGTGGTCCTCACGACGAATGCGGGCATAGTCGGTTATGGTGTCTACATCCCGAGATATCGGATTAAAGTTGAGGAGATAGCCAAAATCTGGGGAGAGGACCCAGAACGAATAAAGCGAGGATTGATGCTCGAGGAAAAATCGGTCCCAGCTCCGGATGAGGACACGGCGACGATAGCAGTTGAGGCGGCACGCAATGCACTCAAGCGTGCGGAGATAGATCCCCAAGAAATTGGTGCAATCTACGTCGGTTCGGAATCCCACCCGTACGCGGTCAAGCCCACGGCCACGATAGTTGCGGAAGCAATTGAGGCCACGCCACGGCTCACGGCGGCTGATTTTGAGTTCGCCTGTAAGGCCGGAACGGCGGGGATCCAGACTTGTATAGGCGCTGTGGAAGCGGGGATGATGAAATACGGGATGGCAATAGGGGCGGATACTGCCCAGGGTGCTCCGGGTGACCCCCTGGAATACACCGCGGCGGCCGGTGGAGGGGCTTTTATCGTGGGAAAGAACAACGGTGAGTCCTTGGCCGTGATCGAGGGTACATACTCCTACACCACGGACACGCCTGATTTTTGGAGGAGAGAGATGAGACCATATCCAAAACACGGGGGAAGGTTCACGGGAAAACCAGCTTATTTCAAACACGTGATTTCGGCCGCTCACGGTCTGCTCCGGCAGCTCAAATTCACTCCCCAGGATTTCACCTATGCCGTGTTTCATCAGCCGAACGGGAAGTTTCCGCTACAGGCCGCCTCGGAGCTTGGGTTTAGCAAGGAGCAGGTTTTGCCCGGTCTTTTGACGCCAAAGATCGGAAACACCTATTCGGGGGCCTCTCTGATAGGTCTGGCTTCCGTTCTCGATCAGGCAAAGCCGGGTGATCGAGTTCTCGTGGTTTCATTTGGTTCTGGTGCTGGAAGCGATGCTTTTAGCATAGTCGTGAAGGATGCGATAGAGGAAAAACGTGATCGGGCTCCCAAGGTGGCTGATTACGTGAACACAAAGACATATGTGGATTATTCCACTTATGCCAAGTACAGAAAGTTACTGGTGAGATAAAAATGAGGGATGTGGCCATAATTGGTGTTGGATTGACGAAGTTTGGAGAACTTTGGGACGTCTCCTTCAGGCAGATGATGATAGAGGCAGGGGCCCGCGCTTTGGAAGACGCCAAGATCGATGGAAGACAGATAGATGCGATGTATGTGGGAAATATGTCTGCGGGTCAGTTCATCCGTCAGGAACATATATCCTCCCTCATAGCTGACCACGCCGGGCTGGTGCCGATCCCATCCACACGCGTTGAGGGGGCCTGTGCGTCTGGTGGTCTTGCCTTTCGCCAGGCCGTGATCGCGGTGGCCTCCGGCATTCACGATTTTGTCGTCGCTGCCGGCATCGAGAAGATGACGGATATCCTGTCAGGACAGGCGACAGGAGCACTTGCGACGGCCGCAGATCAGGAGTGGGAGGTCTTCGTTGGGGCGACTTTTCCTGGTCTATACGCCCTGATGGCTCGCCGCCACATGTACGAGTTTGGAACTACGGAAGAGCAGATGGCGATGGTCGCGGTTAAAAATCATCAGAATGCTTGCTTGAACCCATGCGCCCAATACCACACCAAAATCACCGTCGATTCGGTACTCAGGTCGCCCCCCGTGACCTTACCACTGAAACTGCTTGACTGTTCCCCGATCACGGATGGTGCAGCGTGCGTGATTCTGGCCCCTGCCGAAAAAGCTAGGGAGTTTACCGATACTCCGATACTGGTGGCTGGGACGGGGCAGGCCAGCGACAGCATTTCGCTTCACAGCAGAACCTCGCTTACCAGTTTGAGAGCGGCGAGGGAGGCGGCTAGGATGGCCTACAAAGCATCCGGGATAGAACCAAAGGATGTGGACGTAGCAGAGGTACACGATTGTTTTACCATAGCTGAGATAATGGCTATAGAGGATCTCGGATTCTGCAAGAAAGGTGAGGGCGGAAAAGTGACTCAGGAAGGGGAAACCGCGATAGGTGGGAGAATCCCCGTGAACACAAGCGGGGGATTGAAAGGAAAGGGCCATCCAGTTGGGGCTACCGGCGTGGCACAGGTTGCGGAGATAGTCCAACAGCTTCGCGGAGAGGCCGGAAAACGGCAGGTCAGCGGTGCCGAGATCGGGCTGACACACAATGTGGGTGGCTCCGGGGGTACAGCTGTGGTCCACATTTTCAGGAGGGGCGATTAGTTGGCCGTTCCACGTTTCTGGCGTGAGATTCCGAGCAGATATAACCTCATCGGCACCCGTTGTGGAAACTGCAATCAGGTTTACTTTCCCCCAAGATACCTCTGTCCGAATTGCAGGCGCGTTGGAAAACTGGAGCCCTACAAGTTGAAGCCGCGGGGAAAGATTATATCCTATACCGTAATTTATGTGGCAGCGGAGGGATTCGAGGATCAAGTGCCGTACGTGCTTGCCATAGTGGAATTGGAGGATGGGCCACGCATTACGGCTCAGGTGACCGACTGTCGACCGGATGAGGTCAGAATTGGGGACGAGGTGGAGATCGTCTTCAGACGGATGGGACAGGAGGGCGAGGAAGGGGTTTTGTATTACGGATACAAATGCAAGAAGATATCCTGAGAGTACCGAGACCCAAATTTTGACGCTCACACGCGCCTAGCGAACGTGAGATAGCCGGTGTGAGCTATCATGCGCGTGCTTGGCCTCGTGCATTTGGAGCTTATCTCAAATTCTCTGACCAAGCACTCGATGGTTTTGATGTTCGTGAATTTGAAGTC